>DATDMX010000134.1:0-3080 GCA_036518575.1 Geobacteraceae bacterium
GAAAACTCCCGCATGCTGCGCGACATGGAGTTGGCCCGCCAGATCCAGCTCTCCCTCCTGCCTACCTCTCCGCCACGGGTTTCCGGGGTGGGGCTGGCTGGCTGCTGCGTGCCCGCAGCGCACGTGGGAGGCGACTACTACGACTATTATTCCCGGGCTCCCGGCATCGTCGACGTGGTCGTCGCCGACGTATCGGGCCACAGTATCGGCGCGGCGCTCATGACGGCAGAGGCGCGCTCGGCCCTGCGCGCCCAGCTTGCCACGGGCGACAGCGCCGGAGAGGTTCTGGCCGCCCTGAACCGCACGCTCCACAACGACCTCGACCGGTCCGAACTCTTCATCACGCTCTTCTGTGCGAGCTATGCAGCGGCCAGCCGCACCCTGACCTATGCCAACGCGGGGCACGTCTCCCCCCTGCTCCTGCGCCGCGGCGAGGCGGCGTGCCGCTGGCTCGACGCCGAAGGACTTATCCTCGGGGTCAGGGAAGAGGTGACGTTCGAGGAAAAGCGGCTACAGCTGGAAGAAGGCGACGTGCTTCTCTTCTACACCGACGGCGTGACCGAGGCACGGAACACGGCGGGGGAGCTGTTCGGCCCCGGCCGCCTCTGCAGCATCCTTCGCCGCCGCCACGATGAGTCGCCCCAGGCGGTCCTCGACGCCGTCCTGGCCGAAATAGCGGTTTTCACCGGGAGTAGCGTCCTCGAAGATGATGTGACCATGGTGGTCATGAAGGTGGAGTAGCAGGCCGTTGAAAAGACTAGGGAGGACGTGTTGATCGTACGTGATACTGCTTTGCCGGGAGGAGACTTTTGAGCCTGCGCGGTGACGATTTCCTCCGGATATCTCTCCTCACATCGGCCGCGCTTGTTGCGTTCGCCGCCAACTCTCTCTTGTGCCGGTCGGCCCTTGGTTCGGCTGCCATCGATGCCGCCAGCTTTTCGTCGCTTCGGCTCGCTTCCGGGGCCCTGACGCTTGCGGCCCTGAGCCGCTTCGGGCGAAGGCCCGCTCCGTCCGAGCGCGGGAGCTGGCTTTCGGCCGCAGCCCTCTTTCTCTACGTGGCCGCCTTTTCCTTTGCCTATTTGAGCCTTCCCGCCGGTACCGGCGCCCTCATTCTCTTTGGTGCCGTGCAGACGACCATGATTGTCGCAGGCCTCGTGGCGGGCGAGCGCCCCCGTCTGCCGGAGTGGGCGGGGCTTCTTGTGGCCGTAGGAGGCCTCATTCTTCTCTTCTTCCCGGGGCTGACGGCGCCCTCACCCCGTGGAGGGGCACTTATGGCGGTGGCGGGTGTTTCCTGGGGGGGGTACTCCCTGCGGGGACGGGGAACCGTGAACCCGCTCGCCGTCACCTGCGACAACTTCGGCCGTGCCGTTCCCCTTGCCCTTGCGCTCAATCTCGTCATGGTGCCCACGGCTTTTCTCACGCCGAAGGGGGTGCTCCTCGCGATGCTCTCGGGTTCGCTCGCCTCGGGGGGAGGGTATGTTCTCTGGTATGCCGTGGTGCGGCGGATGACGGCAACCCTTGCCGCCACCGTGCAGCTGGCGGTCCCGGTCCTCGCAACGGCGGGCGGCGTGGTGCTCCTGCGGGAAACCCTAACACTGCGGCTCGTCGTCGCTTCCCTGGCGATTCTCGGGGGGGTTACTTTGGCCGTTCGCAGCCATGCGCGCTCCTCCCGACAGCGCCGCGATTAACCGTGAAAATCTGCTATGCTTGTAGGGCCTACGGCCGGCGGGCTTTTCGGTCGTCAAAGAAGGGGGGGGTACGCCATGTTCGAGGGAGTGGATTACTACGACATCGAGAGCGAGTTGAGCAGCGAGGCGCGGCTTGTCCGGGGTACGGTCCGCGAGTTCGTGGATCGGGAATTCCTGCCGTCGGTCCGGGAGCACTACCGGGCTGGCACCTTTCCCCCGGGGATGATCCGGCGCCTCGGCGAGCTGGGAATTCTCGGCGCCAACCTTTCGGGGTGCGGCCTTCCCGCCATCGACAACATTTCCTACGGGCTCGTCATGCAGGAGCTGGAACGGGGCGATTCGGGACTACGGAGTGCCGCCTCGGTCCAGGGATCCCTCGTCATCTACCCGATTCTCACCTTCGGCAGCAGGGAACAGCAGGAAAAATGGGTGCCACGGCTTGCGACCGGCACGGCCATCGGTTGTTTCGGCCTGACGGAGCCGGACCACGGCTCGGATCCCGCCGCCATGAGGACGACGGCGGTGCGCGACGGCAGGGACTACATCCTCAACGGTACGAAGATGTGGATCACGAACGGCTCCGTTGCGGATGTCGCCGTTGTCTGGGCCAAGCTCGACGGCGTGATTCGCGGGTTCCTCGTGGAAAAGGGGACGCCGGGGTTCAGCGCCACGGAAATCACCACGAAGCTCTCCCTGCGGGCCTCGATTACCTCGGAACTCGTGTTCGCCGATGCCCGGGTGCCCGCGGAGAACCTTCTCCCCGGTGCGGAGGGGCTGAAGAGTCCCCTCGCATGCCTTACCCAGGCCCGCTACGGCATCGCCTGGGGAGCCCTCGGAGCGGCCATGGCCTGCTACGATGAGGCGCTCTCCTACAGCCGCGAGCGCACCATGTTCGGCAGAAGCCTCGCCTCATTCCAGCTGACGCAGGCAAAGTTCGCCGACATGCTCACCGGCATCACCACCGGGCAGCTCCTCGCCCTGAAACTAGGGAAGCTCAAGGATGCCGGCAGTATGCGGCCCCAACAGGTGAGCCTTGCCAAGCGCCACAACGTGCGGATGGCCCTTGAGGTGGCACGGATCGCCCGGGGGATCCTCGCCGCCAACGGCATCACGGACGAATACCAGACCATGCGGCACCTGTGCAACCTGGAGTCGGTGGATACCTACGAAGGGACGTACGAGATTCACACCCTCGTTCTCGGGAAGGATATTACCGGGATGGATGCCGTTGCGTGAGGCGAGGCCGCGGGCGAAGGCAAAAAGCCGGCCGCGAGCCTTTCGATAAGCTGGTTCACGTATGCGTTCAGTCCTTGTTGCTCGTCGTGCAAAAGGCGACGGCGACGACGCCCACCCAGATGCCTGCCATAACTGCCACTACCATGGTGCATTCCT
>DATDMX010000135.1:0-3942 GCA_036518575.1 Geobacteraceae bacterium
CGACCTTGAGGGAAAGCGCGTCGCCATCGTCAGGGACGACATCCACCAGCGCGCCTTCAGGGATGCGTTCGCCAAGTTCGGCAAGACGGCCACCTTCGTCGAGGTGGACAAGTACCGCGACGTTTTCCGTGCCCTCGTGGCCGGAGAAGCGGATGCCGGCATCGTCAGCCACATTTTCGCCCTCAAGAATGCCGGCGAGTACAACGTCCATCCCACCTCGGTGGTGTTCAACCCCATCGAGCTTCGTTTTGCGGTGCTGAAAGGGAAACACCGGCCGGTTCTGGAGGCTCTCGACCGCAATCTGGCCCACCTCAAGGAAGACCGCAACTCGGTCTATCACACCTCCTTTGCCCGCTGGTTCGGCGGTGCCGGCAAAGAGATCCTTCCCGCATGGGTGAGGGGCGTTCTGGTGACCGTGGGGGCGATAGTCGCGATTTTCGTCGTCCTGACGGTCGTTCTCCGCAGGCAGGTGCGGGTGCGAACCCGCCATCTCGAACGGGAGATTGCCGAGCGCAAGTTTGCCCAGAAAGCACTGGGCGAGAGTGAAGAGCGGTTCCGGACCCTGATAGAGAAGGCGCCGGTTGCCATTGGCATCAGCCGCCTGGGGAGGACCATCTACACGAACGGCAAGTACCTGGAGCTCTTCGGTTTTGACTCCGCTCAGGAACTGGTCGGCCGCTCCCTCGGCGAGCAGTGGGCCACCGAACACCGGGAAGAGACCGTGGAGCGCCCCCCCGGCCATCCCGTTCTCACCGAATATGAGGGTATGGCTCAGCGCAAGGATGGTGCCCCCGTTTCCGTGCATGTTGCCGCCACCCTCGTGGAGCTTTCTGACGGCCCGGCCACCATCGGTTTCATCACGGACATCACCGAACGCAAGATGGCCGAGGATGCCATGAGGGCAAGCGAGTCCAGGTTCCGCACGCTCTCGGAACAGATGCCCGATTTCGTCTGGCAAAAGGACAGGGACGGCGTTTACGTCTTCTGCAACAGACGGTATGCGGACGTCCTCGGGCTCACTCCCGAAACCATCGCGGGGCACCGCGACGATGACTTCTACCCGCCGGAGTTGGCGGCAAAATATCGCGGGGATGACGAGCGGGTCGTTGCCACGGGAGAGCCGCTGGAAACGGAGGAGTCGTGGCGGCTGGCGGGGAAGGAGCGCTGGCTGCACACCAGCAAGGTGGCGCTCCTCGACAAGAGCGGCCGATGCGTCGGCACCATCGCCATCGCCCGCGACATCACCGAGCAGAGGTGTTTCCAGGACGTCCTCAGGAAGAGCGAAGAAAAATTCGCCAAGGCATTCAACACCATCCCGACGATCCTCACCATATCGACGCTTGATGATGGCATGTTCATCGACGTCAATGCGACCTTCCTTCAAAAATTCGGTTATCGGCGTGAAGAGGTGCTCGGCCACACATCGGTCGAGCTGGAGATCAGGCAGAACCCGCAAGACCGCGCAGAGGTCCTGAACCTGCTCGGGAAGTACGGCAGCATCCATGACGTGGAGTTCACCTTCAGAAAAAGAAACGGCGAGGCGCTGATCGGTCTCTTCTCGGGGGAAACCATCGAGATAAATGGGGAAATGTGCCTTATCAGTATGGTCAACGACATCACGGAACGCAGGCGCACGGAGGAGGAGTTGCGCCAGTCCGAGCGGAAATTCGGCACCATCTTCCGCGCGAGTCCGGTGCCTCTGGCCGTTTCCGAATATGCGACGGGCCGGTTTCTGGAGGTGAACGAGGCCCTCCTGAGACTGATGCGTGCCTCGTCGCTCGTCCAGATGATCGGCCGCACTTCCATGGAAATCGGCATGGTAACCCCGGGGGAGCGGCAAAAGATTCTCCTGGCGACTGAGGGGAAATCGTGGGTGGAAAGGCTTCGGATCAACATGCATCGCCTCGACGGAGAGCCGTTCCTGTCCGAGTTGTCCCTCTCGACCTATGAGTTCAAGGGAATTCGCTATCTGCTGACGAGCATCGTCGACGTCACCGAACGCGAGCGGGCCGAGCACGAACTGCGCCTGGCGGAAGAGCGCTACCGGGGCATCTTCGAGAATGCCGTGGAGGGTATCTTCCAGTCTACGCCCGAGGGACGGCTCATCTCCGTCAATCCGGCCATTGCCCAGATGCTCGGCTACGCCTCGCCGGAGGATACCATCGCGAGCGTCACCGACATCCAGAAGCAACTCTACGTGGTTCCCGACGATCGCATCGCCTTCAAACGCCGCATGGAGGTGGACGGTGAAGTGCGCGGCTTCGAGACGAGGCTCCGACGCCGGGACGGGAGCCCCATCTGCGTGTCGCTCAATGCCCGGGCGATCCACGACGCCGAGGGACGCGTGGAGCGGTACGAGGGCACCATCGAAAACATCAGCGAGTTGAGCAACATCAAGAGCCAGCTTCACCAGGTCCAGAAGCTGGAGGCCGTCGGTACCCTTGCCGGGGGAGTGGCCCACGACTTCAACAACATTCTCACCGCGATCATCGGTTTCGGCAGCATCCTCGAGATGAAGATGAACAGGGACGATCCCCTCTTCATCAACGTCACCCAGATCCTCGCGGCCGCCGACCGGGCCGCCAACCTGACCCGCTCGCTTCTCGCCTTCAGCCGCAAGCAACCCATCGAGCCGCGGGCGGCAAACCTGAACGTGATCGTCACCGGTCTGGAGAAGATGCTCCAACGTCTCATCCGGGAGGATATCGAGCTCGAGATGGACCTGGCGAAGACCGAGCTGACGGTGCTGGCCGACACGGGGCAGATCGAGCAGGTGTTCCTCAACCTCACGACCAATGCCCGCGACGCCATGCCCGACGGGGGAAGGATCACCATAACGACCGATATGGTGACTCTTGACGAGGAATTCAGGAAGGTCCACGGTTTCGGTGATTCTGGACGTTTCGCGCTCGTGATCTTTTCCGACACGGGCCAGGGGATGACGGAGGATGTACGGCAACGGATCTTCGAGCCGTTCTTTACCAGCAAGGAGCCGGGAAAGGGGACGGGACTCGGCCTTGCCGTCTGCTACGGCATCATCAAGCAGCACAAGGGCTACATCACCTGTTACTCCGAGCCCGGACTCGGTACCACGTTCCGGATGTATCTCCCCGTCGCAGCTGGTGCGTCCGAGGATGTGACGGAGGCAGCGGTTGCGCCTCTCCCGACGGGAACTGAGACGATTCTGGTGGCGGAAGACGACCCGGTCGTGCGGGAGCTCACCACCACCATCCTTGCGGAGTACGGCTACACCGTGATTCAGGCCGCGGACGGCGAGGAGGCGGTTGCCAGGGTCGCGCAGCACGGCGACAGGATCGATCTCTGCCTCTTCGACATCATCATGCCGAAGAAGAAGGGGTGGGAGGCATACGAAGAGGTCAGGGCAACGAGGCCCGACGTGCGGGCTCTCTTCATGAGCGGCCACCAGCCGGATATCTCGTTTCCCGAAAGACTCGCGAAAGAGGGAGTACTCTTCATCACCAAGCCGGTGGTGCCGAAGGAGCTCCTGAAGAAAGTGCGGGAGGCACTGGAGAAATAAATCGTCCAGGGGGAATCATGTGGCGTAGCCAGTTGTTTTTTCGCAAGCTTCTCGACAATCTCTACGATGGCGTCTACTTCGTCGACCGGGACCGACTCATCACTTACTGGAACAAGGGGGCGGAGCGCATCAGCGGCTACACTGCCGAGGAAGTGATGGGGAAGAGCTGCAAGGACAGTCTTCTTGTCCATATGGATGACAAGGGGACGATTCTCTGTCTCGCGGGGTGCCCGCTGGCGGCAACCATGGAGGATCGCAAGGAGAGGCGGGCCGAGGTGTACCTCCACCACAAGGATGGTCACCGGGTGCCGGTGGTGGTGAGGGTGGCTCCCATTCCGGATCGCGCGGGTAAGATCATCGGCGCCGTCGAGATTTTCAGCGAAAATTCGACGCGTATGGCCGAC
>DATDMX010000136.1:0-3968 GCA_036518575.1 Geobacteraceae bacterium
GGGTGCCGGTGCTGGCCGTGGAAAGGGCTCCGATGCCGATGATGACGGCGGCGGCCGTGGCCGCCCACCCGGTGGCAACCCCCTTCTCCATGCCGTAGCTCACGAAAGAGGCCCCGATGAAGGGAGCAAGCCAGCTCCGCATACCGTACATTTCCCACATGTGGCTACCGTAGCCAAAGATCATGAGAAAGGCGGGCCGGTTGGTCAGGATCTCCCGCTGGAAGCCCTTCTCCGCCTTGGCGTGGACCGCGGGGCGATAGCCGCGAAAGACGATGAGGGAGAGAAGCGCCCCCACGAACACGCCGGCCGAGCAGACGACGAAGGCCCCCCGCCAGCCGATAGCGGCCGCAACGGTGCCGGTGACGGCCAGGGAGAGGGAGACCCCGAGCACGAGCGCCCCCACGTAGATCCCCACCGCCCGCCCCCGCTCCCGGGGCGGAAACTTCTCCGCCACGAGTTTCAACCCCGGCATGTACGTCCCCCCCATGCCGACGCCGGTCAGGGCGCGCAGGACCATGGCCGACGCATAGTCGTGGGCATAGAGCGCGAAGAGGAGATTGGCCGTGGCCGACCAGAGAATGGAGACGATGAAGATGTTGCGGGTATTGATCCGGTCGGTGAGTGCCGAGAGGACGACGCCCGAGGCAATGTACCCCAGCTGGTAGACGGAGAAGATCGAGCCCGCCATGGTGTTGGTCATCCGCCACTCCTGCTTGAGAAGGGGAAGAACGGCGGAATAGTTGATGAACACCAGCATGATGAAGCACTGGGCCAGGCAAAGGATGAGGAGCCAGCGGGTTTTGTCGGTCATGAGGCATTACCCTTAACAGGCTGTTGAAAAACTACTGTGGGGCCAGTCTGCGGTGTTGCCGTTCGCTCAAAAACTCAACGTACCAAGGGGTACGCCTCGTCTTTTCGCTCACTCGCGCCTTGCATCCTGGCCTCCTCATAACGTTTTTCAACAGTCTGGTAACGTTAATGAATGACGCAAGTATAACGGTTTCGGGAAAAATGGGCAACGCCTTTGCGGATACGCTTTTCTCGACGCCAATTGTGCCGCCGGTGGACGCGCTCTCGACCTCCTCCCGTGACGCGAGCTCGTTTCTTGCCGCAGGACCATTTGCAGCTACACTGAAAACTGAGAGAGCTTTCTTCTCCCTGGAGGCACGACCATGGCGCACAGAAACGACAAACCGCTCCTCCTCGTGGCCCTCGGCGGCAACGCCCTCATCCGCCGGGGAGAACGGGGGACGGCTGACGAGCAGTTCCGAAACCTCCGGGTTCCCATGGCCCAGATCGCCCGCCTGGCCCGCGACTACCGCATCATCATCACCCACGGCAACGGCCCGCAAGTGGGGAACCTCCTCCTCCAGCAGGAAGGCTGTCCCGAAGTACCCGCGCTCCCCCTCGAAATCCTCGTTGCCCAGACCCAGGGACAGATCGGCTACATGATAGAGTCGACCCTCGACAAGGAGCTGGCCAACCTGGGCGAAGACGGGAAGCACCTCCTCGTGAGCCTCCTCTCCTACGTGGTGGTGGACCCTGACGACCCGGCCTTCAGTGAACCTACCAAGCCCATCGGCCCGACGTACGACGCGGCCGACCTGCCCCGTCTCCCCTGGCCGGTGGCGCGCACGGCCGGCGGCGGCTACCGGCGCGTGGTGGCCTCGCCCCAGCCCGTCACCATCGTGGAGAAGAAGGAAATCTGCAAGCTCGTTACCATGGGATTCATCGTGGTCTGCTGCGGCGGCGGGGGAATTCCGGTCATCAGGGAGGGACGGGGGTTTCACGGTATCGATGCCTTCATCGACAAGGATCTGGCCAGCGCGAAGCTGGCCGAGGAGGTAGGAGTGGATATGTTCGTGATCGCCACGGACGTTCCGGGGGCGTTTCTCCACCTGGGGACGCCGCAGGAAGAGTTCCTCTCCACCCTCTCCGTAGCCCAGGGCCGGTGCTATCTCGCCGAGGGGCACTGTCCGCCCGGCTCCATGGGACCCAAGGTGGAGGCGTTCCTGCGCTTCGTGGTCCAGGGAGGAAAGAGGGCCGTCATCACCTCCATCGAGGAGATCGAAGGGGCGGTCGCGGGGACGAGCGGCACGGTGATTACCGCCTAACTAGCCCACTGCGGCGTATTCCCGCTCCCGGAACTCGACGCCCAACTCTTCGGCAAGCTTTCGCACCGCCGCGACATCCAGCCCCGGAACGGTCACGGCGGACGCCACCACCTGGGGAATGTGCTTCTTCGCCTCCTTGAGGAAGGTGCAGACGCTGTGGAAGCCTGCCGCCCCGAAGGGGGTATTGCAGAGCCGGGCGTAGGTCTCGGCATCGGGTGCGTTGAGGCTCACCGAAACGCAATCTATGAGCCCCTCCAGCTCCGGCACGATGTTTCGCCCATACACCATGTTCGCCTGACCGTCGGTATTGATCCTCGTCCGCACCCCTCGCTTCTTCACCTCCCGCGCCACCTCCTTGATGAGATCGAGACGCAAGAGCGGCTCGCCGTAGCCGCAGAAGACCACCTCGTCATAGCCCGCGTGATCGGCCATGGCCGCCATCACCTCGGCGAAGGAGGGCTCGTGCTCCAGGCGCAGATAGTGCCCCTTCACCGTGAAGTCGTCGAACTTGGCGCAGAAGGAGCAGCGGTTGGAGCAGCGGTTGGTGATGTTGAGATAGAGGGAATTGCGGATGCGGTAGGCTATCTGGGCCCGTTCCTCGGCACTCCCCATGCCGAAGAGGGCTTTCGCGTTGCGCGAGGTGATGCGACCCACGTCCTCGAGGGAAAGCCCCTTCAGCTCCGCCACCTTCTCGGCGGTAAGGCGGACATGGGCAGGTTCGTTGCGCTTGCCCCGGTGGGGGACCGGTGACAGGTAGGGACAGTCGGTCTCCACGAGGAGGCGCTCGGTCTTCACTCCCCGCACCACGTCCCGCAGCATCTCGTTGGAAGGATAGGTGACGGTCCCCGGAATGGAGAGGTAGAACCCGAGCTCGATGCACCGCTGGGCCATGGCCAGATCCCCGGAGAAGCAGTGGAGGACCCCGCCCACCTCCGGCGCCTTCTCCTCCACGAGAATTCGCTCGACCCGTTCGTGGGCGTCGCGGTCATGGACGATGATGGGAAGCGATACCTCCCGGGCGAGCCGGATGAAGCGGCGAAACACCTTCTCCTGCAGGTCGCGCGGGGAGCGGTCGCGGTAGAAGTCGAGGCCGATCTCGCCGATGGCCACCACCTTGGGGGAGGAGAGCGCCAACTGGCGGATGATGTCGTAGCACGTGTCGGTCACCCGCTCGGCGTCGTGGGGATGAATCCCCACCGCGGCAAAGATATGCTCGTGGCGTAGAGCGAGGTCGACCGCAGCCCGGCTCGACTCGATGTCGGCACCGACGACGACGATCTGCGAGACGCCGGCAGCGGCGGCGCGCTCAAGCATGGCGTCAAAGTCTTCGGTAAATTCGTGGCCATAGATATGGGCGTGGGAATCGATGAGCACGGGAAAAGCCTCCGGGGGAATGGTCTTGACGAAACGGGCGCCCAGTGGGCGCCTGTTTCAAAATAGCACTAATGGGAGGGGGGAGGCAAGGGCGATAAAAAAACGTCGCGAGGAGGCCGGGATACTAGGACCCACAGGGCCTAAAGCGCAAGCGAGGGAGGGAGCGAGGCGTAGCGACGCTACGTTGAGCTTCCGAGCGAGTGGTAACACCGCAGACCGGCCCCGCAGCAGTTTTTTTAAAGGGTAATGCGGTTACGCCCCATCTTCTTGCTCGTAAACATGAGCCGGTCGGCCCTTTTCAGGAGGGAAGCGATGGTGTCCCCCTCGCGGGCCAGGGTGGCGCCGATGGAAACGGTCACGTTGATTGCTTCGTCCCTGAATGGCAGGCTCGACTGCTCCACGAGGAGCCGCAAGCGGTTGGCGATGGCGGCGAGTTTCTCTTCGTCCACATTGGCCACGACGGCCACGAACTCCTCCCCG
>DATDMX010000137.1:0-4628 GCA_036518575.1 Geobacteraceae bacterium
TCGATGTCCCTCCCCCTGTCGCGCAACGCCGGTACGGTAATGGGCATGACGTTGATTCGGTAGAAGAGGTCCTCGCGGAATTCCCCGTTTTTTACCATCTTGACGATGTCGCGATTGGTCGCGGCAATGAGTCGAGCGTTGCTTGCGATGTCGACGACACCACCGACGCGCCTGAACGTCTTCATGTCGAGGACCTTCAAGAGCTTCGCCTGAATGGAGAGCGGCATCTCGGCCAGCTCGTCGAAAAAGATGGACCCCGCGGAAGCTATTTCGAAAAGACCGGTTTTCGTTTTCTTGGCATCGGTGAAAGCGCCTTGCTCATGGCCGAAGAGTTCGGATTCGAGGAGATTTTCGTTGAGGGAGGCACAGTTTATCTCCACGAGCGGGCCTTTGGCGCCGCTTTGGCGGTGAATCGCCCGCGCCACCAGTTCCTTGCCGCTGCCAGACTCGCCGAGAATGAGGGCCGGGGTCGAAGGATTCGTGGCGAGAAGTGCGACAAGGCGCTGGACGCGGATAATCTGCGCAGATTCGCCGATGAGCACCCCGTCGTCACCCTGTTCGCTCAGGCGGCGGTAATGCCCCAGGTCCCGCCGCATTTTGAACTGCTCTTCCAGCCGGTCGAGAATGACGGCCACCTGTTCGAGGTCGAGAGGCTTCGGGAAAAAGTACTCGGCACCGCTTCTCATGGCCTGCACGGCCTCGTTGATGTCCACGTAACCGGTCATCATGATGACGCGCGCACCGATTTCCGGAGACGCGAGATAGGGGAGGAGTGTTTCACCTGCCGTGTCGGGGAGCCGCTGGTCGAGAAACACGAGGTCGGGGAGGGCCGCTTTCGCCATGGCCAGACCTTCATCGCCGCCTGTGGCCTCGAGGAGTTCATAGCCCCGGCCGCTGAGAAAATGGCCGAGGGCAAGGCGCACGCCCGGTTCGTCGTCAATGATGAGAGCTTTCATCGATCTTTTCCGTTCAGAGGGAAGATGGCGGTAAACATCGCGCCCCTGTCGGCGTTGTTACAGGCCGTCAGGGTGCCGCCGTGGGCTTCCACGATGCTCTTGCTGATGGAGAGTCCCATCCCCGTGCCGTTTTTCTTGGTGGTGTAGAAGACATCGAATATTTTGTCGACGAGCTCCGGCTTGATTCCCTGGCCTTCGTCGATCACCTTGACCGAGACGGTGGCGCCGTCTGGTGCGACGATGACGCGAACCGTGCCGCCGGTAGTGCTGGCCTCGATGGCGTTCTTCATCAGATTCAACAGAACCTGCTCGACTTTTTCGGGATCGGCGAACAGCCTCAGCTCCTCGGGCGGGAAGCTTTTCTCGAACGTGACGGCCTTGTCTTTCGCCAGCGGTTCATTCACACGGAGCGAAGCCTCGACGATCTTGAGGAGATTGACGTTTTTCTTGCTGAGACGCAGTTCGCGCGTACATTCGAGGAGTTCCTCGACGAGGTTGTTGAGCCGTTTTGCCTCTTTCAGGAAAGAATCCATGAGCTGTTTGTGGGAGGCGTTGAGGGGGAGCTCCATGTCGAGAATCTGGCCGACGGCCGTCATGCCGAAGAGAGGGTTGCGCATCTCGTGGGCGACGCGTGCCACCACCTCGCCCATGGCCGAAAGCCGCTCTTTCTTGCGCATCTCCCCGCGGATCTTCACGATTTCGGTGAGATCCTTGAAGTTGATGATGTGGCCGACGACCGCCCGATCCAGGCCTTTGAGGTTGAAGCGGGAGAAACCCATGACGAGGTCCTGGGCCAGGGATTCCACGGGGATTTCGTCGGAATCGATGCCGGCCATGATGCGCTCGTGAATCTCGGGGCAGATCTCGCGCAGATGTCTCCCCACGATCTCTTCGGAGCTCTTGTTGAAGAGCCGCCACCCGTAGGGATTGGCCAGCATGATGCGCATGCCGGGATCGGTCACCATGATGCCGCTCTGGATGTTGGCAATGACCGATTCGAAAAACGTGCGCCGCTCCTCGTTGGTCTTGTAGGCCTGTTTCAGCTCCTCTTCCACTTTCCTGCGCTCGGTGATGTCGAAGATCATGCCGTCGATATGGAGAGGAGTGCCGTTGCCGCCGCACACGGGCCGCCCTTGTTCGGTCACGTAGCGGCTTTCGCCGCTCTTGTGCCTGATGCGATATTCCACCTGGAAGGGGATGTTGGCGGCAACGGCGTGCCGGACGACGTCCATCACCATCTCCCTGTCCTCATCGACGATGAGGGTGTCGATGGAGCAGATTGATCCTCTTGCGAGCTCGTCCGGGGCGTAGCCCGTGATGACCGGCAGCATGGCGTTGAAAAACTGCATGCTGCCGTCGACGAGGGAGAGCCGGTAGAGAATGCCGGGAAGATTGTCGGCAAGGACGCGATAGGAATGCTCCCGCTCCTTCAGTTGCTGCTCCAGCCGGTGACGATAGAGGGAAATTTCGATGGCGGAATGGAGCTCCCCGCCCCGGAATGGCTTCTGGATGTAGCCGAACGGCTGGGTGACCTTGGCGCGCTCCAGCGTTTCATCATCGTTGTAGGCGGTGAGGTAGAGGATGGGAACGTCACTCTGTTTTCTGATCTCCGCGGCGGCTTCCACACCCGTCATCTGCCCCCGGAGCTTGATGTCCATGAGGATGAGGTCGGGAGTGGTCGTCAGAGCCTTTTCCACGGCATCCTCCCCGAAGGGGGTAACGCCGCAGACCTCGTAGCCCAGGTTGCGCAGAAGACTTTGCAACAACTCGGCGGCGATGTTTTCATCTTCAACAATCAGTATGCGTACCGCTTTCATGGTTCAGGCGAGCTCCCGTCCGTTCGTCGTACCGAAAGAAATTGCGAATTTCGTGCCCTCACCGGTCGAGCACGCCATCTCTCCCCCAAGCTGCTCCACAAACAGGTTGACGAGCCTGAACCCCAGCGTGGCCGGCTCGAACACGTCGAAACCAGGGGGAAGGCCTACCCCGTCGTCTCGCACCGTAAGAAGGAAGCGTCCGTCCGGGCCAGCCCCCAGTTCCACCTCGACGCGGCCCTTCCGTCCCTCGGGAAAGGCAAACCTGAAGGAGTTCGAAACCAGTTCGTTGATGATGAGACCACAGGGGACGGCTGCATCGATGTCGAGAATGACGTCCGTCGTCGTTATGTGGCAGTTCACCGCTGCGGGATCGACCCGGCAGGCATCGTTGAGACGAGACAGAAGATTCTTCACATAGCAGGAAAAATCGATCTCGTTGAGACTGGCCGAGTTGCTCAGCGACTCGTAGATGAGGGCCAGCGTGGCGATGCGGTTGCAACTGTCTTCGAACAGATCGATATGGTAGCCGTCGGTGAAGTAGCGCCTCTGCAGGCCGAGAAGGCTCGTGATGATCTGCAGGTTGTTGCCCACCCGATGGTGGACCTCCCGGAGGAGAATCTCCTTTTCCTTGAGCGAGGCCTCCAGTCGCTCACGGGACCGGACGCGCTCGGAAATGTCGCGCACCACGCAGACATGGCTGAGGTAGCTGCCGTCATCGGTAACGATGGGGACAACGGAGTGTTCGGAGTCGAAAACCGACCCGTCCTTGCGTTTCATCCGGAATGTCGTCTCGAAAAACCCCTTCTCCTCGTAGGCCCGCAGCATCTCCTCGCCGAACTGCCGGGACATCTCGGCGTTCACGTGGAAGAGGGACGTGTGGGTGCCGATGAGCTCCTCCCGAGAGTAGCCGAACATTTTTACGGCAACGCCGTTGACCTCTTCGACGATTCTGGTCTGCGTGTTGACGATGAAGACCGCCTCGTTGAGGCTGGAGATGGTTTTTTCCAGCAGGTTGCAGGCATCTTTCAAGGCCTTTTCCGCCTGTTTTCGGTCGGAAATGACCCGCGTTACCCCGAGGATGGTCTGCAAGCGATTGTCGCGGGAGAACACGAGGGTGCCGCTTATTTCCGTCCAGATGGCCTGCCCGTCCTTGTCGACGAGCTCTAACTCGTCGGTCCTCATGAAGGTCCGCTCGCCGGGAGATGAGGCCTGACAGGCATGAACTTCGGCAAGAATGGTCGCGAATTTTTCCTGAGATGCGGGGGTGAGCATATCCACCGCCGACATGCCGAGGACCTCCGCCGTGGTGTATCCCAGGACATCCTGCACCGATGGGGTGACGAAGGTGACACGGAACTCGCCGTCCAGTTCCCAGATGATGTCGTGCAGATTGCCGACGAGAAAACGGTATCTCTCTTCGCTCGCGCGCAAGGCTTCGGCGGTGAGCGTGCCTATGGTCATCTCGTGGAGAAGAGGGCTCAGGACCTTCTTGTAGAGGATGGGGAAGAGGACACCGAGAAGGAGGACTACCTCGACGACGGTTTCAACGAGTACCGGGA
The DNA here is from genome assembly GCA_036518575.1 of Geobacteraceae bacterium. GTDB lineage: Bacteria > Desulfobacterota > Desulfuromonadia > Geobacterales > Geobacteraceae > DATDMX01. The sequence goes on from DATDMX010000137.1 coordinate 4,333, forward strand.
CGGTGGTGGGGAGGCTGTGGACGAAGACGGTTATCACCGTTTCCGTGGTCAGAACGGTGATGATGAGGGAAATGAAGAGTCGTAAGGGTGATCGTTGTGCACGCAGCGACATTCTTACCCCGCAGCAACCTTGAAGAACAGATCAGATGTTATGGAGATCGATCATCGTAATATCGCTGTTATACTTGGTTTTTGCCACCTTCGAGGCCTGGGCGAGTCTGCCGGTGATCTCCTGGATTCGCTTGACCTCATCCCGAATGCCGGCAAGGCTGTTGCGCACCGTTTCGGGCGCCTCG
>DATDMX010000138.1:0-9055 GCA_036518575.1 Geobacteraceae bacterium
TCTGTCACCTGTTCGCCGCAGGGGAAGCCCCCCTGACCTGCCGTATTACATCAACAACGCTACTCTATCATTTTAAATTTACGTCACTCTTGTCAATTGTTTCCGCGGGGTCGTCCGCAAGATAGGAGGCGAGGACAGCCAGGTGACGGTCGGTGGCGCCGCTTTGCTCCCGGATGAGGGCAAGGCCCCGCTCTCCCATGGCCATGCTCCGCTCCCGGTCGGCGAGGAGTGCCGCGGTCTGTGACGCCAGTTCTTCGCCGTCCCTTACCTGGACCCCGCACGCAGCAGAAAGAACAAGGGCCGTGATCTCCCGGAAGTTGTCCATGCAGGGACCAAAGAGAACCGGCACGCCACAGGCGGCGGGCTCAAGGAGGTTATGCCCGCCGGTGGGGACGAGGCTCCCCCCCACGAAAACAAGATCCGAAACGGCGTAGAACCGCAGGAGCTCACCCACAGTATCAACGAGGAGGACGCCACCGGCTGCAAGCGTGCCCCTCCCCTCTTCCAGACGGGAGCGATACGTGCAGGCAAGCCCGGCGCTCTCCACGAGTGCGCCCACCTGAGCGGCCCGCTCGGGATGACGCGGCACGAGGACAAGAAAGGACTCCGGATCCTGCGCGAGGAGCTCGCGGTACGCGGCGACTACGAGTTCCTCCTCGCCGGCATGAGTACTTCCCGCCGTGAAAACCTTGACCGACGCGGGGAGGCGGTAGCCATCCCGCAAGGACGCTCTCTCTTCCCGGGATAGTTCCACCGGTGGCAGGTCATACTTGAGATTGCCCGCAACCATAACCCTGTCGCCGGGGGCACCGGCTGCCGTGATGCGGCGGGCATCCTCGGTAGACTGCATGCACAGGGCCGCAAAGTTTGCCAGAACCGGCCCGAAGAACCACCGCAGCTTCTCGTAGCGGCGAGACGAACGGTCGGAGATGCGGCCGTTCACCATCACCACCGGTATCCCCCGCTGGCGCGCGCCACGGACAAAGTTTGGCCAGATCTCGGTTTCCATGATCACCACGAGGCTGGGGCGAATCTGTGAAAACGCGCGGCCAACGGCAAAGCCGTAGTCGAAGGGGAAATAGAGCGGGACGTCCACGTCCGCCAGGGTAGCGGCGATGCTCTGGCCGGTTTCGGTCACGGTGGAAAGAACAATGGCCTTACGGGGAAAACGACCTTTGAGGGCACGCAGGAGAGGTTTCACCGCCATTGTTTCCCCGACGGACACGGCATGCACCCAGATGACGTCGCGACCGGCCAGGCGGGCACGTTTTTCTTCGGCAATGAAGCCCAGCCGCTCGCCGAGTCCCTCACGCTTTCGTCCCCGGCGCCATCCCCGGCTCAGGACGAGAAAGAGGATGACCGGGGCCGCGGCCAGAAGCGCCATGTCATAGAGAAAATAGATCATTGTCCAGCCAACTCGTCAGCCCGCCACGTGGCGGCCTTCAGGGCTTCCTCGATGCGCAGGCGGAACGCTTCCGTATTCTCTCCCTTGTTATAGTAGAGAGGCTCCCCCATGACGTAGACGCCGCGGGAAAACGGATACGGCACCATAAACCGGTCCCAACTGGAGAAGCGTTTGGCCCGCGAGGCCCCGAAGGAGACGGGAATGACCGCCTTTCCGGTAAGACGCGCGAGATTGGCGACTCCGTGCTTCACCACTTCGGCAGGGCCCCGCGGGCCGTCGGGCGTTATGGCCAGGTCCTTGTCGTTGCGCGCCAGTCGCACCATGTCGTGAAAGGCCTCCCGTCCCCCTTTGGATGAGGAGCCCCGCACGAGATGGAAGCGGAAGAGCCTCATGACGTTGGCGATGATCTCGCCGTCGCCGTGACTGCTGATAAGGACGTAAACCTCCTTGCCGGTGTAGCACATGGGGGCCATGAGGAGCCGGGCATGCCAGAAAATGTAGATGACCCCTTCGCCGCGGTCGTGGAACGGCTGGATGTTTTCCCCGCCCACGACCCGCGTGCGCATTGTGGCATAGAGCGCACGGACGAGGCAGTAGACCACCTTGGGAAGGAGGCCGCCCGCCATGCGGTTTTTCAGTTTTTTCAACCGTTCTTTCATCAGCTCTGAAACTGCATATCGTAAAGTTTCTTGTAGAAACCATCCCTTGCCATGAGCTCGGCGTGGCTTCCCACCTCCACGACTTCGCCACTTTCGAGAACCATGATGCGGTCAGCGTGGAGGATAGTGGAGAGTCGGTGGGCTATGACGAAGGTCGTCCGGTTTGCCATGAGGTTGTTGAGGGCGCGCTGCACCATCTGTTCGCTTTCGGTGTCAAGGGCACTGGTTGCCTCGTCGAGAATGAGGAGCGGCGCATCCTTTAGAATGGCCCTGGCAATGCACAGGCGTTGCCGCTGCCCACCGGAGAGGCGCACACCGCGGTCGCCGATGTTCGTGGCGTACCCTTCGGGCATCTCGAGGATGAAGTCGTGGGCATAGGCCGCGCGGGCCGCTGCCTCCACCTCGGCCTCGCTGGCTTCGGGCTTGCCGTAGCGGATATTGTTGGCGATGGTGTCGTTGAAGAGGACCGTTTCCTGATCGACGAGGGCTATCTGGTCGAGAAGGTCCGCAAGTCTGAGAGACCGGATATCGATGCCGTCCACGAGGACCGCACCGCGACTGACGTCATAAAAACGGGCTATGAGGGAGACCAGAGTGGTCTTTCCCCCACCCGACTGTCCCACGAGCGCGATGATCTCCCCCCGCCGGGCCTCCAGGCTGATATTGCGCAGGACCCAGTCGTCCTCGTCGCTGTAGCGAAACCACACGTCCCGCAGGGCCACGTTACCCGTGGCACGGCCGAGCGTCTGGGGCTCCGACGGATCGACGATCTCGGGCTCCTCGTCCATCGCCTCGAAGACCCGCTCGCCGGCAGCCAGGGCGCGCTGGAGGACGTTGTAGGTGGAGCTTAGCTTCTTCACCGGGTTGTAGAGAAGAATCATGGCCGCCACGAAGGAAAGAAGGGCCTCGGGAGTGAGGGTTCCACCGCGGATCATGGAGATGCTCGCCCAGACCACCCCGGCAATCCCCAGCGAGGTGAGAAGCTCCATGACCGGAACCGCCACCCCCTCGTACTTGATGGACTTGCGCAGGTAGTGGTAGAACCCCTCGTTGGCAGCGGAGAAGCGCTCGATTTCCCGCGCTTCCATGCCAAACCCCTTGATGACCTTGATGCCGGCAAAGCTCTCCTGGAGGATGGCCGCCAGGTCACCAATCTTCTCCTGGCTTTGCCTGACGGCGTTCTTGATGCGCTTGCCGATCTTCTGCGCCGGATAGACGGTGGCGGGAAGGACGAGAAAGGCGATGAGGGCGAGCTTCCAGTTGAGATTGAGGATGACACCGAGGAGAAACACCGCGCCGAGGCCGTCCCGGAAGAGGCCGGTGACGATGTTCGCCACCCCCTCCTGCATGAGCCCGACGTCGTTCAGCACCCGCGACATGAGAACGCCGGTCTGGTTGCGGTGGAAGTAGCCAAGGCCAAGCCCCATGTTGCGCCGGTAGAGTTCGTTGCGGATGTCCTGGATGGCCAGTTGGCCCGAGGTGCGGATGAAATAGTCGTTCACGTAACGGGCAAGCCCCCGCACGGTGAAGATGCCGATGATGGCAAGCGGCACGAACTGGAGCAGCCGCCAGTCCCGCGTGGCAAAAAGCTCCTTGACGAGCGGACCCGAAAGGTAGGCGAAGAGCGCGTCCATGCCGCCCACGATGGAAGAGCCGAACGCGGCGAGGAGAATCCGCCACCAGTAAGGCTTGCTGAAAGAAAGTAATCGCTTGAATGTTTTCATATGACTGTCACACGTTCCTGAGCATATCAAGGGCCAGTGCGGCAACCCGCGCGGAGCCGCCGCCGCTGCCAAGCTTCTCCCGAATGGTACCAAGCCGCCTCTTCATGCCGGCAGCATAGGTGTCATCCGTGAGTATCCGTCCAATTTCCGCGGCGATCTTCTCCGGCTCCGCGTCGTGCTGAATGAGCTCCTGCACGACCCTGTCGCCCGCGACGATGTTGCAAAGGCCGATGTGGTCCACCCGGATGAGGCGCTTGCCCACGGCGTACGTCAGGGGCGACACCCGGTAGATGATGACCATCGGGACACCCACGAGGGCTATTTCGAGCGTCACCGTGCCGGAAACGGTAATGATGGCGTCGCAAGCCTGCATGACGTCGTAGCCCCGGCCCTCGACCACGGTGACCTCGACGCCCGCGCCATCGAGCCACGGGGCGAGATCGGCCCGCGTCAGACTCGAAGCGAGGGGGAGAATGAACTGCACGCCGGGAAATCGCTTCCGCAGAAGCGTGGCACTCGCAAGGATCGTCGGCAGGAGGGTGCGAACCTCACTCTTTCTGCTCCCCGGGAAGAGCCCGACCGTTGGTCGGGCAGGGTCGAGCCCGAAGCTTGCGAGCGCCTCGGCATGACCGCTCGTGGGATGGACGATATCGACGAGCGGATGGCCGACGAAGCTAACCGGCACCCCCTCTCGCTCGTAGAAGGGGACTTCGAACGGAAAGACCACCGCCATCCGGTCCACGAGGCGGCCGATCTTCTTCACCCGCCCCACGCGCCATGCCCACACCTGGGGACTTATGTAGTAGAGGACCTTCACGCCGCGGGCCTTTGCCAACCGGGCAATGCGCAGGTTGAAGTCCGGGTAGTCGATGAGAATGAGAAGATCGGGAGGGTTGGTCGCAATAATCTTCTTCAGAACAGAATAGGCATGAAAGATCACGTCGAAGTGGGCAACGACTTCCACAAGGCCCACCACCGCCATTTGCGCTGCGTCCACGAGGGTCTCCACCCCAGCTTCCCGCATGCGCTGGCCGCCGATGCCGAGAAAGCGGAGCTCGGGATCGATCTTCAAGGCCTCCCGCACAAGGTTGGCGCCATGGAGATCGCCGGACGCCTCGCCGGCTACGATCATTATCCTTTTCCGCAACAATCTCTCCTCATTACAAACGTAGAGACGCCCTCGCGGGCGTCTCTGGGATGAAGCAGTGCTCGGCCTGACTTAGGCCGCGCTCTTGATCACCTGAACCACCTGCCGCACCTGCTCGTCAGTCATCTCCGGGAAAACCGGGAGCGACATGCAGCGAGAGGCCACCTCTTCGGCCACGGGGAGGGAGACTCCCTCGTAGTCAGCCGCAAAGACTTCCTGCCGGTGGAGCGGAATCGGATAGTAGATGGCCGACGCGATCTTTGCCTCGGAAAGAGCCGCCATGATCTTGTCGCGCGCATCGGTGAGCACGGTGTACTGGTGATAGACATGCACCCCCTTGCCGTCCTCGACAGGAGGGGTGACCACCGAACCCTGGAGAAGCGAGGAGTAGAGATGGCCCACCCGGCGGCGTCCTTCGTTGTAAGCGGCTATTCTCTTCAACTTGGCGCGCAGGATGACTGCCTGAATCTCGTCCAGACGGCTGTTGAAGCCGATGACCGAGTGATGGTAACGGACTTTGCTCCCATGGTTGCGCAGCACCTTCACCTGTTCGGCAAGCTCGGCGGAATCGGTCGTCACCATGCCGCCATCGCCGTAGCAGCCGAGGTTCTTGCTGGGGAAGAAACTGAAGCACCCCAGCGCACCGATGGCGCCAGTCATACGTGTCCCCACGGCGGCACCGAAAGACTGGGCGCAGTCTTCGATGAGAAGAAGCCCGCGGCGCTGGCAGATCTCCTCGATGGGGGCCATGTCGGCAGGCTGGCCGAAGAGATGAACGGGAAGAACGGCCCGTGTCCGCGGGGTAATGGCTGCCTCGATAAGTGCCGGGTTGATATTAAACGTCTTCGGATCGATATCGACGAAAACCGGCGTCGCCCCCACGTAGCGGATCGCCTCGGCCGTGGCGATGAAGGTGAAGGGCGAGGTGATCACCTCGTCACCCGCGCCGATACCCGCTGCTGCCAGAGCCAGATGGAGGGCGTCGGTACCGGAAGCCACCGCAACGGCGTGTTTCACGCCGAGATATGCAGCAACTTCGTTCTCCAGTGCCGTGACGTTGGGCCCGAGGATGAACTGGGTCTTTTCAAGAGCATCGAGGATGCCGCTCGTGATTTCGTCCTTGATCTGCTCGTACTGGATTTTCAGGTCTACCATGGGAATCATGTTCTCACCTCGTACGACGTTATAGTTTTCTATTGATCATGAGCGCCGTCTCCAGCGCCATCTTGCCATCCTCGCCGGAAACCACCGGCGGTTTGCCCGTTGCCACGGAATCGAGGAACGCCTCGATCTCGCATTTCAGGGCGTCCACCTGATCAAAACTCTGCTCCTCCACCTTGATGTTGGGGACGCCGGGAAACATTTCCCCTTCCCCCTTGCGGAAGACGGCCAGCTTCTTGTTCTGGAAATCGACGTTTATGTAGGCGTCGGGCTGGAATATCCGCATCCGGCGCTCGCTCTTGAGACTTATGCGGCTTGCGGTGACATTGGCCACGCAGCCGTTGGCAAACTGAATGCGGGCGTTGGCGATGTCCTCCTCCTCGGTGAAGACCGGAGCGCCGATGGAGTTGATGTGTTTCACCTTGGAGCCGACAATGTGCTGAATGATGTCGATGTCGTGGATCATGAGGTCGAGCACGACGTTCACATCGGTTCCCCGCGGCTTGAACGGTGCGATGCGCACCGACTCAATGAAGCCCGGGTCCTTCACAACCCCTTCGAGGGCGAGAATCACCGGGTTGAAGCGCTCCAGGTGACCCACCTGGAAGACCGCATTCCTGGCGCCGGCAACCCTGATAAGCTCTTCGGCTTCCTTGAGGGTAGTGGTGATGGGTTTTTCGAGGAGAACGTGGATGCCGCGGTCGAGAAAGGCCCGCGCCACCTCGAAATGGTGTTGGGTCGGAACGACGATGCTCACCGCATCGACCCGGTCCAGAAGCTCCCGATAGTCGGCGAACGACGAAACACCAAGCTTCTCCCCGATCTGGCCCGCTCGTTCCCGGTCTGCGTCCACCACGCCCACGAGCTCGGCGCCGGGAAGTGCGGCATACTTCTCGGCGTGAAACTGGCCAAGGTATCCCACGCCGATAACGGCACATCTGATCTTGTTCATCAGCGGCAGATCCCCCTTTCCGATTGTTCGATGAATTCCACGAAATGCCTGATCTGCGGATTCATGGGAAGCTCGCTCCTGATACGCGTCAACGCTTCGCCAAGCCGCAGTTTGGAGAAGACGAGAATCTTGTACGCCTTCTTGATGAGTGTAATGGTTTCCTCGTCGAAGCCACGACGGCGAAGCCCCACGAGGTTCAGGCCGCGCATGCGCGCCCGGTCGCCGGCGGCAATCGTGTAGGGAGGGACGTCCTGCCCCACCATGGCACCGCCGGAGAGCATGACGCTTTCGCCCACGCGGGTGAACTGGTGCACCGCCGAGAGTCCCCCCAGAATGGCGAAGTCTTCCACCTGAACGTGCCCCGCGAGCGTCGAGCCGTTTGCCATGATGACCCGGTTGCCCACGACGCAATCGTGTGCAACGTGACAGTACGCCATGAAGAGATTGTCGCTGCCGATGACCGTCTCGTTGATGCCAGTAATCGTTCCCGGCTGGAGCGTGGCAAACTCCCGCACGATGTTGCGGTCGCCGAGCCTGAGCCAGGTCTCTTCGCCACGGTATTTCAGGTCCTGGGGGATCCCCCCCACCGCCGCAAAATGGAAGATATGGTTATCGGCACCGATCTCCGTCCAGCCGTCGATGACCGTGTGGGCGCCGACCTTGGTGCCGCGGCCGATCTTCACGTGGGGACCGATGACGGCAAAGGGACCGATCTCAACGTCGGCGTCAATCTGCGCCTTGGGATCGATGACGGCTGTGGGGTGAATCATATGAACTCCATCGGGATGAAGCCGAGGCAAAAGGTCACGCCCCGGCTTTGCGGCGTCTATTTCCGGTCAGCGAATGTCGCCTTCAGCTCCGCTTCGGTAACAAGTTTGCCGTCCACGTACGCTTTGCCCTGGAAGCACCAGATCCCGCGCTTGCAGCTGAGGGCTTCCAGCTCCAGACGAAGCTGGTCACCGGGGAGCACGGGCTTGCGGAACTTGGCATTGTCGATGCCGGTGAAGTAGGTGATCTTGTTACGATCGTTCTCATCGTAGGTGAGTATCCCGAGAATGCCGGCCACCTGTGCCATGGCCTCGATGATCAGCACTCCGGGCATGACCGGATGCCCCGGGAAGTGGCCGGGGAAAAAGGGCTCGTTGATGGTCACGTTCTTGATCCCGACAATCTTCTTCCCCGGGTCCATCTCCACAATTCTGTCGACCATGAGAAACGGAAACCGGTGGGGCAGGATCTTCATGATTTCGTTTACGTCGAGCATGTCTCTCTCCTTCTTACATAAATTAAATGACATCAGGCACCGGCGGCGAGCTTCGCCTCCAGTTCCTCAATACGTTTTTCCAGGGCGGTGACGGTCTTCCTGAGCTCGGGCAGCTTGGGCACGACGTTCATGGCCCGCAGCCACTCACGGTGGGGCATGACCGGTATGCCGCTGAACATGCCGTTTGCCGGCAGATTACCGGGGACGCCCGACTTGGCACCCACCATGACGTTGCCCCCTATTTCCAGGTGACCGGCGACCCCCACCTGCCCTGCGAGCGTCACGTGCTCGCCGAGACGGGTGCTGCCGGAAATCCCCACCTGGGAGACGATCATGCAGTTCTCGCCGATGTCGCAGTTGTGGGCAATCTGCACGAGGTTGTCGATCTTCGTACCGCGACGGATGCGGGTCACCTCAAGGGCAGCCCGGTCAATAGCCGCGTTGGCGCCGATCTCCACGTCGTCTTCCACGATGACGATCCCCACCTGGGGAATCTTGTACCAGTCTTTGCCGTCCGGGGCGTAGCCGAAGCCGTCCGAACCGATCACCGTGCCGTCATGAATCGTCACCCGGTTGCCGATGCGGCACCTCTCACGAACCGATACGTTGGCACGCAGGGTGACGTCGTCCCCCACCACTACCCCGTCATAAAGGGCCACGCCCGGGTAGAGGGTCACCCGCTCTCCCAGTTTGACGCCGTCGCCAACGAAGGCGCCGGGATAGATGGTCACCTCCTGCCCCAT
>DATDMX010000139.1:0-2310 GCA_036518575.1 Geobacteraceae bacterium
CGGTAGCTGACAGGGTGGTGGGCCATTACCTGCAGTTTGTGGCGGGTATGGAAGGCCACGAGCCCGCCGAGACTCCCGTCTTCCTTCTGGAAATCCTGCAGGCGTTTATAGGCAAAGACCCGCTCCAGGAAATTCTCCCGGAATCCGGGATCCTCCAGCCGACCTTCCTCCTCCGCCGGCAAGAGCGGGAAATGGTCCGCAACCGCGCCGGCGAAAAGTCCCCGACCGGCCCTGGCCGACATGCCCTTCGTGTAGACGTTCACCCGGAAAAGTCCGCAACTGGGCGACCCCTTCTTGAAGACGAACCCGTTGAGATGATGCGCTTCCAGCTCCACCACGGTTTGTCCGCACCAGGCGAGCATCTGCTCTGTCAGGTCGATGCGGCTTTCGATGGTGACGAGCCGGGGGGCGGCCGGATTGCCTTCCAGGTGCATGGCCTCCCGGGGAACGGAGAGACCGCATCCCACCTCCGGACAGATGGGGACAAAGCGAAACCAGCTGCCGAGGACGTCGGTCAGGTAGGGACAGAGCTTGTGTCCGCCGTCGTAGCGCATCTTTTCACCGAGGAGGCAGGCGCTGACGCCTATGGTGATTTTATCCGGCATATCCCGTCCCTTTCAGATGTCCTCGCCGGTGGCGGATTTTACCCGCACGACGCGCACGGGGGCCGTCGGGCCTTCCAGCTCGCGGAAGAGGCGGGCGAGAAACCTGACGGTCACCACCTTGTGGATAAACGCCTGGGTCAGCCGGTACAAGAGTTTGCGCCAGCGCCCCGGCGTAGCGCTCCCCAGGAGGAGGGGGCAGTAGTCGGAGAGCCTGATGGTGACGGTGACCCCGTCTTCGTGCCGGTCGGCCATAAAGGAGAGCTTGCCGCGGTCGCACTCGCCCGGCTGGACGAGCACCCCGCCGTTGATGTGGAGGTCCAGGGAGCGGAGCGTTCCGCTTTCGGCATATTCGGGCGGGGCAAAGGAAATGAGACTCACGTGCGAGCCGAGGAACCGGAAGGCGAGGCCGCTTTCGCTCTGCACGGGGCGCACGAGGGAGAGGGTAAAGCGCCTTACATGGGCAAGGTATCGTTCCAGGAGGAGGGGCGGGGAGACCGCGTCGGCATGCCGCGGGGAGATCGTCATCCATTGGGCCGAGTAGACGGAAGCATCCTCGCGCAGGACCTGCTGACAGGTGATTTCCCTCGTTGATGTGCTATCCCCGGCCATTCCTTCCCTCCAGGCACAACCTTATCACACCCGCGCTCCTTTGTCTGCAGAGCCGTATCCTACCGGCCTTGTTTTTCACCCATCGCGTGTACAATAGAAAAAGAGGAGAGGAACCCGACAGGAAGGGGTGCCCTGGAAAAGGGAGCGGGAAAGGTTCTGGTGACGGGTGCGACCGGCTTTATCGGCTCGCGGCTCGCGCGGGCCCTCGTGGCGGAGGGCTACGATGTGCGCTGCCTGGTGAGGAGTGCCGAGGCGACACTCCCTCCAGGCGCAGAGCAGGTGGTGGGCGACCTTCTTGAGCCCGTAACCCTCGGCCCGGCGTTTGCGGGCGTCGATACCGCCTTCTACCTCGTGCATTCCATGGCAGGGGGACGTGCGGGGTTCGAGCGCCGCGATAGGCAGGCAGCAGAGTACTTCGTTGCCGCGGCGGAAAGGGGCCGCGTGCGCCGGGTCATCTATCTCGGCGGTCTGGGGGAAACGGCGGAACATCTCTCCGAGCACCTCGCAAGCCGACGAGAGGTTGGCGACATCCTGCGGCGCGGGGCGTTTCTCACCACGGTTCTCAGGGCTGCGGTCATCATCGGCGCCGGCAGCGCCTCCTTCGAGATGATCCGGTGGCTCGTGAAACGGCTGCCGGTCATGATCACGCCGCGCTGGGTGTCGACACTCTGCCAACCCATCGCGGTGGGGGACGTGATCCGCTACCTGGCCGGCTGTCTGCAGGACGAGCGGACCGCCGGCGAGACCTACGATATCGGCGGCCCGGAAATCCTCTCCTACCGGGAGATGATGGAGCGTTTCGCCCGTGCGGAGGGTCGCCCCCTCGTCATCATGCCCGTGCCGCTTCTCTCCCCCCGCCTTTCGTCCTACTGGGTGGGGCTCATAACGCCGGTGAAACCATCCATCTCCATGCCGCTCATCGAGGGGGTGAGGAACACCGTCGTCTGCCGCGACAACCGCATCCGCGACGTTCTGCCCTTTCCCCTCACCCCCTACGATGAAGCGGTAAGGATTGCCCTGGCTGAGTCGTAACCGCCCACCTCAGCTCCCTTTCGCGTGCCCCTTTGGTGTTCGTCGTTCCGCAACCGGTAGTATT
>DATDMX010000140.1:0-2960 GCA_036518575.1 Geobacteraceae bacterium
AGCTCAGCGGCGTCGTGGGTGAGAAGGGGAAAGTCGCGGCTCTTTTCAGCCTGGGTATTTCCATGGGGAGCACATTCGGTCCTGTTCTCGGGGGATTTGTGGGCGAATCCCTGACACTGCAGTCGGCGTTCATCACCCCCATAGCCTTTATCGCGTCGGTTTTGCTCATCCTCGTTACCCGTGATGTTCGTAGCCGACGGCCTGCAGAGGCAGAAGCAGGGAGCGATTGAAGGCGGAGTTGGAGGGTCATTAATTTTTTTGTAGAAAAAATGTTGACAGTTTTCGGGGAAACTGGTATCAATTGTCTATCGAGAATGTAGGGAAAAGCTATGATATCGAAGAAAACGAAATATGGCCTTAAAGCTCTCATCTATCTTGCCCATGAATACGACAAAGGACCGATTCTCATTGCCGACCTGGCTCGTGAGGAGCGCATCCCCAAGAAGTTCCTGGAACTCATTCTCTTGTCCCTGAAGAATAGCGGCCTGCTGCTGAGCAAGAAAGGGAAGGGGGGCGGTTACTACTTGGGAAAATCCCCCCGCATGGTGACCATGGGGCAGATCATCCGTATTATGGAAGGTCCTCTTGCGCCTGTTCCTTGCGTCAGTGAATCAGCTTACGAGCGGTGTGAGGAGTGTGAAAGCGAGGATAGCTGTGGAATTCGGATGGTGATGAAGGATGTCCGGGATTCCATGGCGAAGATACTCGACGGGACAACGCTCGCCGATGTCGTGGAAAAGATCGATAAAGCCAGAAAACAGGGCAAGGGCATCCTCGATTACGTAATCTAAATTTTTTTACCCATATAGACTACTAAGTCTATAGACAAAAAAGGAGGTAGTTATGGCAACGAAACATTTGGCTAGAACGGTACTCATCTTCACACTGCTTCTCTCGATTCCCCTGCAGGCGCTGGCTGCGGTGAACCTTCTCAACGTCTCCTACGACCCGACCCGTGAGCTTTACCAGGACTTCAACGCGGCTTTCGCCAAGTACTGGAAAAAGAAGAGCGGTGATGACGTGGTCGTCAAGCAGTCCCACGGCGGTTCCGGCAAACAAGCCCGGGCGGTCATCGATGGTCTGGGGGCCGATGTGGTGACCCTCGCGCTTGCTTACGACATTGATGAAATCCATGACAAGGCGAACCTCATCCCCGAGAACTGGCAGAAGCGTCTGACTCACAACAGCTCCCCCTACACCTCCACTATCGTTTTCCTCGTTCGCAAAGGGAATCCAAAAGGGATCAAGGACTGGAACGATCTCGTAAAGCCGGGCGTGGCCGTCATCACCCCCAATCCCAAGACCTCCGGGGGAGCCCGCTGGAACTACCTGGCTGCGTGGGCCTACGCCCTGAAGCAGAAGGGGGGGAATGACGCGAAGGCGAAAGAGTTCGTGACCAAGCTCTTCAAGAATGTTCCGATCCTCGATTCGGGCGCCCGTGGCTCCACCACCACTTTCGTCCAGAGGGGCCAGGGGGATGTGCTTCTCGCCTGGGAAAACGAGGCCTTCCTGGCAGTGAACGAACTGGGCAAGGACAAGTTCGAGATAGTGGTGCCGTCTCTTTCCATCCTGGCCGAGCCGCCAGTCACCGTTGTCGATAAGGTGGTGGACAAGCACGGAACCCGCAAGGTCGCCGAGGAATATCTGAAATATCTCTACACACCGGAAGGCCAGGAGATTGCCGCAAAGCACTACTACCGGCCCATTGACAAGAAGGTGGCGGCGAAGTACGCCAAGACCTTTGCCAAGGTGAAGCTCATCACGATTGATCAGGTCTTCGGTGGCTGGCGCAAGGCTCAGAAGGCTCACTTCGCCGACGGCGGCGTATTTGACCAGATCTATACGCCTTCGAAAAAATAGAACCTGGCGGGGCGGACCACCGTGTCCGCCCCGTCGCCTGCAGCAGAAATGCACGTTCACAGGGTGCGACAACGGGGCAGAGATATGACATTTTCTCCTGAGCAGCATAGTGCACAGTCGGGCTCCGCTGGTCCGGAAGCTCTGCAACAAGAAACCGACGCCCGGACGATAGAGGTGATGAGGGCGTTTGCCAACGCTATCGAGGCCCGCGATGAGTTCACGCGGTGGCATTCGACGCGGGTAGCTGATATCAGCCGCAGGATAGCGAGAAAGCTCGACCTTTCCGAAAGGAACGTGCAACTGGTGTATTGGGCGGCCACGGTGCACGATGTGGGGAAGATCGGGATACCGGAGCAGATCCTGAAAAAGAAGGATCCCTTGAACATCGACGAGATCAGGATTATCAGACAACATCCCCAGATAGGTGCCAGCATCCTCTACCCCATCGGAGCTTTCAAGGAATTGATACCCATCATTCAGCATCACCACGAACGTTTCGACGGCACCGGTTACCCTGATGGCCTTAAAGGGGCGGCTATTCCCTTCTTAAGCAGGATTGTTACGGCGGCTGATGCCTTTGAGGCCATGACCTCGGATCGTTGTTATCGTAAAGCTTATTCTTGCGATAAGGTTTTGTACAAGCTGCAAAGAAACGCATCTACCCAGTTCGATCCGGTGGTAGTGGACGCGGTCACCGAACTGGCGGCGTCGAATGAACTGGGAGAGTATGGGCGGGTGCTGGATTACGTGATTTGAAGGATCAAAAAAATTTGTGAATAAAGACTAGTTAATTGATGGACAAAAGGAGTAATACCGTGGCTAATTCTGTAAATTCTGTGCAGGAAAGGGAAGCGACAGAAGGTGTGCGCACAACAGCTGAAAGTCGGGAAGAGGCCACGGAGTCGCACATGAAGCTCGCTTCCACGTACATCAACCTTACCGTCACCATAGACGCGTACCGCCGCCAACCCTACTTCATCTGATGAGGAGTCGAGCCATGGCAGTCCCATTGAGCGTGAGCACCCATAAGCCGTCGCTTGCCGAGGTGGCGGCGGCGTACCCGGATGTCCCGAAGCTTGTTATCATCAAGACCGATGTTC
>DATDMX010000141.1:0-2893 GCA_036518575.1 Geobacteraceae bacterium
AACACCGGGGACAGGAGTCCTGCGGCATCGTCTCCTCCGACGGCAGGGGGCTTCATGCCCACAAGAGCATGGGGCTCGTGGCCGATGTTTTCGGCGCCCCCGACATTTTCCGCCAACTCCCCGGTCGCTCGGCCATCGGGCACGTACGCTACTCCACCACCGGCTCGTCGGTCCTCAAAAACGTCCAGCCGATCATGGTGGACTACTCGCGCGGCTCCATCGCCGTCGCCCATAACGGCAACCTGGTGAACGCCCAGATCATCAAGGACGAGTTGGAGGCCTGGGGCTCCATTTTCCAGACCACCATGGATACGGAGATCATCGTTCACCTCCTGGCCACCTCCAAGGCGGCCTCCCTCGAAGACCGGATCACCGAGGCGCTCGACCGCATCAAGGGTGCCTACTGTCTCCTCTTTCTGACCGAGACCCGCATGGTGGCGGCCCGCGACCCCCACGGCTTCCGGCCCCTGTGTCTCGGGAAGCTCGGCGACTCCTGGGTGGTCGCCTCCGAGAGCTGCGCCCTCGACCTCATCGAGGCGGAGTTCGTCCGGGAAATCGAGCCCGGCGAGATCGTCGTCATCGACAAGAACGGCCTTACGTCCCACTTCCCCTTACGCAAATCCCAGCCCGCTCCCTGCATCTTCGAGTTCGTCTACTTCGCCCGGCCCGACTCAATGATTTTCGGGGAAAACGTCTACCAGGTGCGCAAGGAGATGGGGCGCCAGCTCGCCCGGGAACATGCCGTGGAAGCGGACGTGGTGATCGCCGTCCCCGATTCGGGAGTGCCGGCCGCCATGGGGTATGCCGAGGAGTCGGGTATCCGCTTCGAGCTCGGCCTCATTCGCAACCACTACGTGGGCCGCACCTTCATCGAGCCCCAGCAGTCGATTCGCCACTTCGGCGTGAAGATCAAGCTCAATCCCGTGCGGGACGTGCTCAAGGGGAAGAGGGTCGTGGTCATCGACGACTCCATCGTTCGCGGCACCACGTCGCGCAAGATCGTCAAGATGGTGCGCAATGCCGGGGCATCGGAGGTGCACGTGCGCATCTCTTCGCCCCCCACGAGCTACCCCTGCTACTACGGCATCGACACCCCGACCCGCAAGGAACTCATCTCCTCGTCCCATACCATCGACGAAATCTGCCGCTACATCACGGCCGACTCTCTCGGTTACCTCTCCCAGGAGGGGCTCCTCCACTCCGTCGGCGGTGAACAATCGAGCTACTGCCGGGCCTGTTTCTCCGGGGAGTACCCGATAAAGTTTCCCAAGCTCCATCCGGAGCCCCAATTGCAACTATTCGATGAAAAGGAGTGACGCGCAATGAGTGACAAGGAGAAGCTGAAGAAAATCATCCTGGAGCTGTCGTACGAGAAACGGCTCGTGACGCTCGCTTCGGGCCGGCAAAGCGACTTCTACTTCGACGGCAAGCAGACGACCCTGCATGCCGAAGGGGGCTTTCTCGTGGGGAAGCTCTTCTATGACGCCATCAAGGACGTGCAGGGGATTGACGGGGTAGGGGGCATAACCCTTGGCGCCGACCCGATTGCAACCGCCACCTCCATTGCCGCAAACCTGGCGGGAAAGCCCATGCATGCCTTCATCATCCGCAAGGAGCCGAAGGGGCACGGTACCGGCCAGTGGCTCGAAGGGCGCAAGAACCTTCCGCCCGGGTCGAAGGTTGTGATCGTGGAGGACGTGGTCACCACCGGCGGCTCCTCTATGAAGGCGGTCAACCGGGCCAAGGAAGAGGGCCTCGAAGTCCTCGGGATCGTCACCCTCGTTGATCGCGAGGAAGGCGGCCGGGAGAACATAGAGAAGGAAGGATACTGGCTGAAGGCGATCTTTACGAAGTCGGAACTCGTCGGCCAGTAGCAGTCTAGCGGCGAATGGCTACGAAAAAGGCGACGGTTTTCCGTCGCCTTTTCTTGTGACACATGAAGAATATGAACGCAATTCTCAGGAAATACGCCGATCTCCTCGGCGAGGTGGACGCCTGGTTTGCCCGCTGCCTTGAGGCTTGCCCGGCGGAGATTTCCTGTCGTGCCGGCTGCGCGGAGTGCTGCCGAGGGCTTTTCGACATCACGCTCCTTGATGCCTGTCTTCTCAAGGAGGGGTTCGACCGCCTCGACGCGGCGACGCGGCAAAGGGTACTCGGGAGGGTCGCCGGGCACCTGGCACGGATGCGGATGCTCTGGCCCGAGTTTGATGCACCCTACGTCCTCAACTATCGTCCGGAGGGAGAGTGGGAGGAACTCATGCCCGATGAGGACGAGACCCCCTGTGTGCTCCTGGAGGAGGGGCGCTGCCTCCTCTACGCCTATCGTCCCATGACCTGCCGGCTGCATGGCATCCCCCACGTCGATGTCTCCGGTGAGGTCATCTTCGACGAGTGGTGCACGCTCAACTTTCCTTCCGTCGATCCCCTTCGGATCGAATCACTGAGCGGCGAATTTTGCCGCATCTTCGATGACGAATTGAAGCTTTTTCAAAGCTTTACTACTCAACTGCTCAATCAACAGTTGAGCGAACTGGACACCTTTATCCCTACCGCTCTCCTCATGGACTTCGTCGGTTTTGACTGGCGTGGCTGGCTGGAGAAGACCCCTCTCGTTACGAATCCCACCTGCGAGTAATACCACTCAAGCTGCCTTCACTCCGCCCATGGTAAGAATGATGCGCCACTGCTCCGAAGTTACCGGCTGAATCGAGAGTCGGCTTCTCTTGACGAGCGGCATGTCGGCCAGGAGGGGATTATCCTTGAGCTCTTCCAGTGTGACCGGCCGCTTAAGCAGTTCCCCATAGCGCACATCCACCATGAACCAGATGGGAGCCTCTGCGGACGACTTCGGATCAAAGTGCTCACCGTGCGGATCGAGGGCCGTGAAGTCCGG
>DATDMX010000142.1:0-4866 GCA_036518575.1 Geobacteraceae bacterium
GACCGGGATGCGGACGACATCACCCCGTCCCTCACGGCCTTCAGCGCCGCGATCCTCGCCATGGACTACTCGCCGGTGTTCGGCAGCCGAGAAATCCCGGCCGACTCCTACTTTACCTTCTTCTTCCCCTCCCCCGCCTCGGGGAGCGCCTGCAAGCGGCTCTGCATGTTCCTGCGCTGGATGGTGCGACCCGCGGATGGCATCGACCTGGGACTCTGGCACGACGTCTCGCCGACCAAACTCGTTATCCCGGTGGATGCCCACATCCAGAGGATCGGCCGCTACCTCGGCCTTACCACTCGCAAACAGGCCGACTGGAAGATGGCCCGGGAGATCACCGCGGCGCTTCGCCGTCTCGACCCGGCCGACCCGGTGAAGTACGACTTTTCCCTCTGCCACCTGGGTATTTCCGAAGGGTGCTCGGGCCGCGACCGGCTGCGCTGCCGCGCCTGCCCCATCGGCGAAATCTGCGAGGCGCCCGAACCGTGAGTAGCCCCCCCCGCGTGCTCCTCGAATCGTATTCCCCGGGACGTGACGGCGCCTCTTACGCTTTCTCCGGTCTGGTGAGAGAGATCGCGGCCACGACCCCCGAAGAGGTGGTTCCTGCCCTCAAGGAACTGGAGCAAGCCGTCGCCGAAGGGTATCATGCTGCGGGCTTTGTCACCTACGAGGCTTCGGCGGGCCTGGCAAACCTGCCCACCCTGCCGCCGGGGAAGCTGCCGCTTCTCTGGTTCGGCATCTTTCGCCACCGGACCCCCGTAACAGCGGGAGAGCACGTCCGGGAGGCTACCGAAGCTGCCACCACCGACTGGACCCCCTCGCTTGGCCGTGACGACTACGCCGCCGCCATTGCCGCCATCCGCGAACTCATTGCCGCCGGCGCCACCTACCAGGTGAACTTCACCATGCGCCTCAGCTTCCGCCTTGACGGCGACCCCCTCGCCTGCTATCGCGACTTCTGCCGCTCCCAGCAAGCACCCTACTGCGCCTGGATCGACACCGGCGCCTTTCGCATTCTTTCGGCCTCGCCGGAGCTCTTCTTCCGCCTGGAAGGGGACCGGATCACCACCCGCCCCATGAAGGGAACCGCGGCACGGGGTAGATGGCTGGCGGAAGACGAGGAAGCGTGCCGCGCCCTGAGGGCCAATCCCAAGGAACGGGCGGAGAACCTGATGATCGTGGACCTCCTGCGCAACGACCTCGGCATGGTGGCGGCAACGGGTACGGTGCAAGCCGCCCCCCTGTTCGATGTGGAAACCTTTCCCACCGTCCACCAAATGACGTCCACCGTCACCGCGCGCCTGAAGGAAGGCGTCGGCATCTCCGACCTTTTCCGCGCCCTCTTCCCCTGCGGTTCGGTCACCGGGGCCCCCAAACGCAAGACCATGGAGATCATCGCCGGGCTGGAGAGCTCCCCCCGCGGCCTCTACACCGGCTGCATCGGCTACGTCTCCCCCGGACCCGAGGCGGTCTTTTCCGTCGCCATTCGCACGGCGGTTATCGATAGTACCACCGCCAGAGGGGAGCTCGGCGTGGGAAGCGGCGTGACGTGGGACTCCACTGCCGACGACGAGTATGCCGAATGCCTTGCCAAGGCTTCGTTTGCCATGGCTCCCCAGCCGGAGTTCCACCTGATCGAGTCGCTGCTTTTAGAACAGCAAGAAGGCTACTTCCTTTTCGAACGCCACCTCGCTCGCCTGGAGCGATCGGCTCGCTATTTCGGTTTCCGCCTTGACCCGGCCAAGGCCCGTCGCCTTCTCTGCGAGTTCGCCGCCACCCTCACCGGCACACAAAAGGTCCGCCTTCTCCTCGGCCGCGACGGGTCCATCACCTTGGAATCAGCCCCCGTCAACCCGGAAGAAACGATGCCGCTACCGGTCACCTTTGCCGGCATTACCGTCGACTCTTCCGACCCCTTTCTCTACCACAAGACCACGAGGCGCGAACTTTACGCAGCCGAGCTGGCCCGAAATCCCCATTGTGTCGATGTGATCTTCCGCAACGAGCGGGGAGAAGTTACGGAGGCCGCCAACAGCAACGTGGTGGCAAAGATCGGTGGCAAGCGCCTCACCCCGCCGCTTGCCAGCGGGCTCCTCCCCGGCACCTTTCGCGAAGAGCTCCTGGAGTCTGGTATACTTGTGGAGCGGACGCTGACGGCAGAGGACTTGGCCGAGGCGGAAGCGATTTTTCTCATCAACTCCGTGCGCAAGTGGCGGCCGGCGGCACTTGTAGCCCCACGATTTACCACCTTGTAAAGATTGAATACGGGAGGTCACATCATGCACGAATACGGCTTTATCGGTCTTGGGATCATGGGAAACGCCATGGCGACCAATCTCGTTAAGGCGGGCTTTACGGTCAACGTCTGGAACCGCTCGCCGGAAAAGGCCGCACCGCTGGTGGCTCTTGGTGCACGTTTTGCCGGCACCCCCCAGGCGGTGGTGGAAGCATCCTCCATTACCTTCACCATGCTCGCCGACCCCACTGCCGCCGAGGCTGTCTGTTTCGGGAAGTACGGCGTCCTCGACGGCATGAGCGCCGGCAAGGGCTACGTGGACATGTCCACCGTCGATGCCGCCACCGCCCGAAAGATCGGTGCTGCTGTGACCGCAAAGGGGGGACGGTTTCTCGAAGCTCCCGTTTCGGGGAGCAAAAAACCGGCCGAAGAAGGAACGCTCATCATTCTCACCGCCGGGGAGCGGGGGCTCTTCGAAGAAGCCGCCCCTGCCCTGGAGCGCATGGGGAAGAAGATCCTCTACCTGGGTGACGTGGGGAACGGCGCCAACATGAAGCTCGTGGTGAACATGGTTATGGGGGGGATGATGGCCATCTTCAGCGAGGGCCTCGCCCTCGGCAGCGAAGCCGGCCTCGATCCGGCCGCCATTCTTGAGGTGCTCGATGCCGGTGCATTGGCCAATCCCATGTTCAAACTCAAGGGGGGCGCCATGATCCAGGGAAGCTTCCCCACAGCATTTCCCCTGAAGCACATGCAGAAAGACCTGCGGCTTGCCGTTGCCCTTGGCGACCAGTTGGGCCTTCCCCTCTTCTCCGCGGCGGCGGCCGACGAATCCTTCAAGCGAGCCCGACGCCGGGGCTGCGGGGATGAGGACTTCTCCGCCGTGTACAAAGCAGTGAAAGATTGATGATACACTAAAAATATCCTTGTAATTTCGCGGCGAATCTGTAATTATTTAGTGTTTTGTCCGAGACGGACTCAGGTCCGTCTTCTTTTTTGCCCGCGACGGTGCACGCCGAGGCGCCGCCGGCACCGCATTCACGAAGGAGAACGCACGCCCATGCAGGAACGTATTCGTAACATCGCCATCATCGCCCATGTCGACCACGGCAAGACCACGCTCGTGGACGCCATGCTGAAGCACGCCGGGGTATTCCGCGAAAACGAGGCCATCACCGAGCGCGTGATGGATTCCAACGACCTGGAGAAGGAGCGGGGAATCACCATCCTCGCCAAGAACCTCTCGGTCCACCACGGTCGCTACAAGATCAACATCGTCGACACCCCGGGCCATGCCGACTTCGGGGGTGAGGTGGAGCGGGTCCTCAAGATGGTCGACTCGGTGCTCCTCCTCGTGGATGCCCTCGACGGCCCCATGCCCCAGACCCGTTTCGTCCTCAAGAAATCCCTCGACCTGGGCCTGAAGCCCATCGTCGTCATCAACAAGATCGACCGGCCGGGTGCCCGCCCCTCCGAAGTGGTGGACATGGTGTTCGACCTCTTCTGCGAGCTCAACGCCTCCGACGAGCAGCTCGACTTCGCCATCGTCTACACGAGCGCCAAGATGGGCTACGCCATGCTCGATCTTAACGCCGCTTCCACGAGCATGGAACCCCTCTTCGCGGTGATCGAGGCAAACGTGCGGCCGCCCCAGGGCAACCCGGCCGCGCCGTTCCAGCTTCTCGTCACCAACATCGACTACAATGACTACATCGGCCGGATCGCCACCGGCAAGGTGTTCAACGGCCAGGTGAAGACCGGCGAAACTATTGCCCTCGTGAGGAAAGACGGCAGCGTCGTGAAAGGGCGGGTTTCCAAACTCTTCGGCTACGAAGGGTTGCGGCAGGTGGAAGTGGCGGAGGCCGGCACCGGCGACATCGTCACCATCGCCGGCTTCGATGACGTGGGAATCGGCGAGACTCTCGCCGCGGCCGACAATCCCATCGGTCTCCCCTATGTCTCCATTGACGAGCCGACCATCTCCATGAACTTCATCGTCAACAGCTCCCCCTTCGCCGGCCGGGAAGGAAAACTGGTCACCTCCCGCAACATCCGCGAACGGCTGGATAAGGAACTGCGTACCAACGTGGCACTCCTCGTGGAAGATACGGCCAACGCGGACACCTTCAAGGTTTCGGGACGCGGTGAGCTGCACCTCTCCATCCTCATCGAAAACATGCGGCGGGAAGGTTTCGAAATGGCGGTATCCAAGCCCGAGGTTATCTTCCGCGAAGAAAACGGCAAGAAGTTAGAGCCGATGGAATACCTCGTGGTGGATGTCCCTTCCGAGTACCAGGGGGCAGTGATCGAGAAAATGGGGCCGCGCAAGGGAGAAATGACCTCCATGCAGCCCATGGGCGAGACGGTGCGCCTCGAATTCATCATTCCCGCCCGCGGCCTCATCGGCCTCAGGGGCGAAGTCATGACCGAAACCCGCGGCACCGGTGTTCTCACCCACACCTTCCACGACTACGCACCCTACAAGGGGGACATTCCGGGCCGGAAGAACGGCGTCCTCATCGCCATGGAAAACGGGGAGACGACCGGCTACGCCCTCGATGCCCTCCAGCCCCGCGGCATCCTGTTCCTCGGACCGGGGGTCGAGGTGTATGGCGGCATGATCATCGGCC
>DATDMX010000143.1:0-3148 GCA_036518575.1 Geobacteraceae bacterium
CTCCACCTCCTGAAGTAATGTTGAGTCCACTATAGAGGCTTTCAGGACAAGGGAACAGACGTACTGCGACGATTTTAGCATGGGTACAGTTACTCACAAAAAATAACTGTACCCATATAAAACAGCAAAAACTGTATTTGCTGCCACTGAGTGGAAGGAGTATAGTGGACGCATGAACGACACCGGCCATGACACCAGGTGAAGAGCGCTCCTCTACGCGGAGATCGCAGCGCGGATCGGCGCCATGATCGCAAACGGCACGTACCGGCCCGGCGAGCGTGTTCCGTCTGTCCGGGGGCTGAGCCGGCAGATGCGCGTGAGCGTCAACACGGTCCTCCAGTCCTACGCCCACCTGGAAAACGCCGGTCTCATCGAGGCCCGGCCCCAGTCGGGCTACTACGTCTGCTCGCCCCTCCCCGCTTCCGAAGGAAAGGCGAAGAGTCGGGCGAAGGAATACCACCCCCCGAGCGACGTGGTGCTCGGCGACACGCCGCTTCGGATCATGCGATCCATCGCCGACTCTTCCCTGGTTCCCCTGGGACGCGGAGTCCCCAACCTCGATTTTCTCCCGGCCGACAAACTGAACCGGATGCTCGCCACCGAGACGAGGCGCTTCGGCAGCCAGGCCCTTTCCTATGCGCCCGCCCAGGGCTTGAGGAAGCTGCGCCTCCAGATCGCCAAGCGCTCGGTCAGCGCCGGCTGCACCCTGCAACCCGACGACATCGTCATTACTTCCGGCTGCGTGGAGGCCGTGACCCTGGCCCTCCAGGCGGTGTGCCGCCCGGGCGACACCGTGGCCATCGCCTCCCCCGTCTACTACACCTTTCTCAACTCCATCCAGTGGCTGGGGCTGAAAGTCCTGGAAATTCCCGCTAACGGCGAAGGGATGAGCCTCGACGTCCTCGACTATGCCCTCAAGCGGACCCCAGTCCACGCCTGTCTCACCATCGCCAACTTCAACAATCCGCTCGGGACCGTCATGCCGGACGACCGGAAGCGGGACCTCGTGCGGATGCTCGCGCACCACGACATCCCGCTCATCGAGGATGACGTCTACGGCGACCTCGCCTTCGGGGCCTCGCGCCCCTCCACCACCAAGGCGTACGACGAGAAGGGGCTCGTCCTCTACTGCTCCTCCTTCTCCAAGACGCTCGCACCCGGCTACCGAGTCGGCTGGATCGTGCCGGGGCGGTTTCGCGAGAGGATCGAGCATCTCAAAGCCCTCTTCAACATCGCCACGGCGACCCCCACTCAGCTGGCCATTGCCGAGTTCCTCGCCAACGGCGGCTACGACCATCACCTGCGCAAAATCCGCCGCATCTATGCCCGGCAGGTGGGACAGGTCCGCGACGCTATCCTGCATCATTTTCCGGTGGGAACGCGTGTCTCCCGCCCTGACGGCGGGTTTGTTCTCTGGGTTGAAATGCCGGAAGAGATTGATGCCATGCGGCTTTTTGAAGAGGCATTACGGAAGGGAATTGGCATTGCGCCGGGGCCACTCTTCACCATTGGCGACCGGTTCCGGAACTGCGTCCGGGTGAGCGCCGCCTTCTGGAACGAGCGGATCGAGGAGGCACTGGCGACATTGGGTGAGATTGCGAGGGAAATTTCCAGGAGCGTTTAAGAAACACCCTCACCTGGGCAAAGGGCGTGTGCAGCGTTATTGGTCCTCTCTCTTCGTACCGTCCAACGCATCCTTCAGCGCCGCAAGTGTGTACGGCTTCTGAATGAAACCTGCCACTTCCTTGCCCGGAAATCGCCGGGCAATGTCATTCTCGGCGTACCCGCTGGAAAGGATGACTCTCACGTCCGGCTTAATCTTCTGCAGCTCAGCCAAACACTCTTTGCCGTTCATCCGCGGCATGGTCAGGTCAAGTATCACCCAGGCTATGTCGTTCCTGGAAGCGAAAATGTCCAGCGCTTCCTCGCCGTCATTGGCCGTTATGGCGGCATACCCCATCGCCACAAGCATTTCGCGACCGACCTCACGTACCGTCTCCTCGTCATCGACGAGCAGAATGGTCCCCGTGTCGGGAGCGTCGTGCACAATCGGTTGCTCGACAGCCCTCTCCACGGCAGCAGCGTTCGCAGGCAGCACAATCATGAAAGCGGTCCCCTCCCCCGGCTTGCTGGCTACTTTCACGGCCCCCTTGTGTCCACGGACGATCCCCAGCACAGCCGATAACCCCAAACCACGCCCGGTAAACTTGGTGGTGAAGAACGGATCGAATATCCTGGAGGCCGTATCTGCGTCCATACCGCAACCGGTATCCGCTATCTCCAGGTAGACGTACTCCCCTTCCCTCAGCTCTTCATCGGGCCAGTTCTTTTTCAGATAGTCCCTGTCGCATGTCATGCGGCGAGTAGTGACGGCAATGACGCCACTGCAGTCGCCGATGGCTTCGGAGGCATTGACGACGAGATTCAGGATGACCTGCCTCATTTGACCGGTGTCTGCGTTTACGGTAGGGAGGTCAGGAGCCTGATCGAGCCGCAGCTCGGCCTTTTTGGAGATGGACGACTCGATCATGGGCAACATGTCATCCACCAGCCTATTCATGTCGAGTCTTTCCAGGGCGAACATCCCTTTGCCTGAATACGCGAGCATCTGCTTGGCAAGATCAGCGGCCCTGGTGGCGGATTGCACGATCTGGCGCAGGTAATCCGTAACCGGGGGCTCGGTGTGGCCCTTCATCAAAGCCAACTCGGCATTGCCTATCACAGCCATGAGAATGTTATTGAAGTCGTGGGCAATGCCACCGGCAAGAATGCCGAGGCTCTCCAGTTTCTGGGCATGAAACAGCTGGCGCTCAAGACTCTGGCGTTCTTCTTCGGCCCGTTTGCGCTCGGTGATGTCGGTGGATATCCCCAACAGTCCCCACAACTGCCTGCCGTCGCCTTCCGTGTACAGTGGCGTTTTCACCTCGAGATAAACGCGACGGCCATAATCATAGTTGACGTCCACCTCTTCCGTCGTCTGTTCGCCCCGAAACACGCGGGCATCGATCTCGTGCAGTTGCGTAACGGTTTCGGGTGGGAAATAGGGGGTATCATCACTGCCGACCAACTCTTCCGCCGAACACCCGAACAGCCGCAACGTCGGTTCGTTGGCATAGACATAACGTGAGCACGGGTCCTTCATGTAAAT
>DATDMX010000144.1:0-7769 GCA_036518575.1 Geobacteraceae bacterium
GTGCGGCGCATTTGGCCGTTTCTCCGCGACCGACGAATTGACGCGTACGAAGATCTCGTGAAGCGCTACCGGGATTGAGGAAGAGTCATGGCGCACGAAAAGGAACTGCTCGAAGCGCTTTCGAGCACGAAAATCCTCACCTCCATGATCACACCGGCGGTCCTCATCTCCGCCTGTGGCACCCTTATTTTCTCCACCTCGGCCCGCCTCGGCCGCATTTTTGACAGGGTTAACGCCCTAAAAACCGAGGTGGAAGGAGTGCTGGCCGGAAGGCTCTCCCATCCGGAGGAACGGATGGCTTTCCTGAGGGTTCAGGTGGAAAAACAGCGTGTCCGTGCCAACCTCATGCAAAAAGCGATGGCCTCGCTTTACACGGCCACCGCTCTTTTTGTTGCCACAAGCCTTGCCATTGCCGTCAACACGGCCTACGGAAGCCCCGACACTGCCTGGGTAGCATCCTTCATCGCCTTGGCAGGGGGACTTTTCCTCCTGGCTGCTTCGTTTCTTCTCCTTTATGAGAGCCGCTACAACCTCACGTTCATCAACAGACACATAGACTTCATCGATTTTCTCCAGAAAAGCTATCTCTCATCGGACGGTGACAGGAAGCCGTAACTGCCCGCCCAACTATACCACCCGGATGATGAACTCCGGGCATGAAGCCGCGCAGTAGCCGCAAAGGATGCACGCCTCCTCGTCCACCTTCGCCCTACCCTCCTCGATACTCAGGGCATCGGCCGTGCAGGCCGTCACACAGGCCCCGCACCCCTTGCAGAACCGCTCCATGATGCGCAGACGACGTCGCCCCTGCTCCAGTCCACTCCAGGCAGCATCGTCGGTTATGCCGTCGCTCACCAAGGCAATATTTGCCTCTATCTCTTCCGGGGTGAGCATTCCCATGGCCAGGGCCTGAACTCCTGGAAGACCAAGGACATAGCGAATGCTTTCGCGCGCCGTTGCGATGAGGTTACCTCCCGCCAGGGCTTTCATGGCATAGACCCCCTTGCCGTTTGCGGCGCAGAGGGCTATGGCCGCCGCCATCTCCTCCGCCGTCCCGTCAAGAATACCCATGCCGGTCCTGTTTATGAGAGGGTGGACCACCTCGATCTCCGGCCGGGTGGCCGCCTTGAGGATGGCGGCGATATAGTGGGAGGAAAGACCGACATGGGCGACTTTTCCTTCTTCCTTCAGTTTAAGGAGTTCAAAAAGCACGTCCTCACGCTCCACGAAGGGGTCGCGCACACGAGCGCCGTGAAGATGAACGACGTCAAGCTGCTCCCGGTCCATTTCACGAAGCGCACGTTCCACGTGTGCACGGGCATCGGCAGCCGTGTTCGCGTGGGTCTTGCTGACGATGCG
Organism: Geobacteraceae bacterium; assembly: GCA_036518575.1. GTDB lineage: Bacteria > Desulfobacterota > Desulfuromonadia > Geobacterales > Geobacteraceae > DATDMX01. The sequence goes on from DATDMX010000144.1 coordinate 1,360, forward strand.
GACCGTGCCCTCAAAACCTTCCAGGGCAGCGCGAACATGGAAGTAAGTATCATAGAGCTCCGCCGTATCAACCATGTTTACCCCGCGTTCAAGGGCATGCCGGATGAGCCGCCCCCCATCTGCGGGAGACATGCCCGCCTGTAGCGGGCCGAGCGGAAGGGTGCCAAAGACGAGAGGCGAGATCGTCATCCCCGTGGCGCCCAGAATTACCTGTCGCATATGCTACTCCTTTCCCTATTCAGGTTCCACGGGGTACTGGCTCGAACGGGTGGCTCACCGCTGCCCAATTCTTGCCGGCCCCTGCCTTAGCACGGAACTCGTGACCCCATGATCTCCACTTGTACCCCAGAGTAAACCGGGATGCCATAGTAATCTAGTTAACAGCTCCACATAATGCAAAGAGGCCAAAGTGGTCTATACTTGGTGCCATGAAACTTTCGGCCAATGCGCTCAAGGTCTTGCAGGCTCGCTATCTCCTCAAGGACGAGGAAGGACGTGTCATCGAAACGCCCCGCACAATGTTTCGTCGGATTGCCAGGGTGGTTGCGGCATCCGAGGAAACCTACGGGGAATCATCCCAACCATGGCAGGAGCGTTTTTTCGACCTCATCTCCTCGCTCAGATTTCTCCCCAACTCTCCCACCATCATGAACGCCGGCAAACCCCAAGGGCAGTTGGCGGCCTGCTTCGTGCTGCCGGTGGAAGATTCCATGCAGAGCATCTTCGACACCCTGAAAAATGCTGCCCTTATTCTCCAGAGCGGAGGAGGCACTGGCTTTTCCTTCTCGAAATTGCGTCCCAGGGATGACGTAGTCCGCTCCACCGGTGGCATCGCCAGCGGCCCGGTCTCCTTCATGAAAATCTACAACACGGCAACCGACATCATCAAGCAGGGAGGGGCGCGGCGCGGCGCAAACATGGGAATCCTGCGCTGCGATCATCCAGACATCCTCGAATTCATCCGCGTAAAGCGCCGCTCCGCAGAACTGGCCAATTTCAACATTTCGGTGGCGTTGACCGACGCTTTCATGACCGCCCTCGCGCGAAACGACGAGTATACCCTTATGAACCCCCGCTCCGGCAAGGAAACGGGCAAGCTTCGCGCGCGCATGATCTTTGACGAGATCGTCACGAGTGCCTGGGAGACGGGGGACCCGGGAGTTGTTTTCATAGACAGGATCAACCGGGCTAACCCTACCCCTCTCCTCGGTTCGTTCGAGAGTACCAATCCGTGTGGTGAACAGCCGCTCCTCCCCTACGAGGCGTGCGTCCTCGGCTCACTCAACCTGGCCTGCTACGTCAGTGGCACCAGTGTTGACTATGACTCCCTGGGCAATGACGTCGCGCTTGCCGTGCGCTTCCTCGACGATACCATTGACGCCAGCATCTACCCGCTCCCGGCCATCGAGAGGATGCACAAGGGTAACCGAAAAATCGGCCTCGGGGTCATGGGGTGGGCGGACATGCTCATCCTCTTGGGCATTCCGTATAACTCACCGCAGGCGTTTCTCCTGGCGCGGCGGGTTATGAGGTTCATCCGTGACCATGCCCGCCTGGCATCAGAGGCACTTGCGGTCACGCGCGGCGTTTTCCCCAACTTCGCCGGCTCGATTTATGATGCTCCCGGCATGCCGAGGGTTCGTAACGCCACCACAACAACCATTGCGCCAACTGGCACGCTCGCCACCATCGCCGACTGCTCCAGCGGCATCGAGCCGCTGTTCGCCATCGCCTTCAAACGGCTCGTGCTCGATACCGAGCTCGTGGAAATCAACAAGTACTTCCTCGACCTCGCACGGCAAGAAGGCTTCTTTTCCAAAACTCTCCTCGAAAAGGTTCTCAAGGCTGGAAGCCTGCGCAGGATAAAAGAAGTCCCGCCTGCCACCAGACGGCTTTTCCTGACCGCCCTCGAGATCCCCTTCGAAGACCACGTGGAGATGCAGGTGGCATTCCAGGAGTACACCGACAACGCCGTCTCCAAGACCATCAACCTTCCCCATCGGGCAACAAAAGATGACGTGGCCCGCGCCTATCTGCTGGCATACGAAAAAGGGTGCAAGGGAATCACCATCTTTCGGTACGGAGCAAAGCGGGGAACCCTCGTCAAATTCGCCGACATCGACTGAACGCGAACGTATATCTCTCTTTTTCCTTGACTTCCCTCGCACCGAGTGGTAAAAGAAAAACTTTCCGTAATTCCATCAACCCTTTTCCATACATGGAGGTGTAGTTTGGCCCATCACAAATCGGCACTGAAGAGGATCAAGCAGAACGAAAAGAAAAACGAGAGAAACACGCATGTTCGTTCCACCCTGCGGACGTTCATCAAGCGTGTTCGCGAAGCTGCGGCTGACAAGGATGCTGCGAAGGCAAAAGAAGCCCTAGCCGCTGCCATTCCGGTCATTGACTCGGCGGCTTCGAAGGGAGTCATTCATCCCTCAAATGCTTCCCGTAACATTTCCCGGCTGACCAAGCTGGTTAACACACTCGGATAACACTATCCAATAAGTTGGGTAGCAAAAAAAAGGAGGCCTCCCAGAGGTCTCCTTTTTTCATTCCAGCTCCCGAATTCTCAGAGTGGTTCACCGAGAACCGCAGATATCGAGGAGTAGCCTCTCCATGACCGCGCCAGGTTTTCCCCCGCTGGATTTTAGCGCCAGATCGGTGCCGTAGAGCAGCTCAAACACCCGCTTCAACTCACTCACCCGAAAATTGCGCGCCTGCTCCAGTACCCCCTTGAGAAAGTACGGGTTGATTCCCGTCAGCTTTCCAATCTCCTGGGGCGGGGTGCGTGCGTCGAGAAACTCTCTGACACGCCACAGCTGGCGAAAATGCCTCGTCAGCATGGCAAGCACCATCAGAGGGGCCTCCCCGTCACGCAGGATGGTGTGGAGGTGGCGCAACCCCTTGCCAAGATTCTTCTCGCCCAGCGCATTTGCAAGATCAAACACACTATCCACTTTGGTATCAGACACAACCGCCTTGACATCGGCAAGGGTGACGGAATCGCGCTTACCCACGTAGGTAACGGTCTTCTCCATCTGTGCCGCAAGCTCCTGGAGGTTGTTGCCCACAAGGTGGACGAGGAAGTCGATGGCCGCAGCCTCGAACTTCTTGCCAAAGGCTGCCGCCTCCTCCCGAATGAAAGGGGCTAGCTGATTTTCATAAGGGCGCTTGAACTCGATGAGTTCACCGCGCTTTTTCATTTCGACGAAGAACTTCTTGCGCTGATCGATCTTATCTCCCTGAAAAATGAGACAGGTAGAGGGCGAGGGAGCCGACACGTACTCGGAGAGGATCTCAAGAGCGGCGGCCGGGAGGTCGCCGCTCCTCTTCACCAAAACGACTCGCCAAGGAGAAAACATGGGCAGCGTCTGGGCGAGTTCGACAATCTCGCCGCCCCGACACTCATTGCCATAGAAGACGTTGAAGTTAAAATCCTGAAACTCAGGAACTACAACGCGGGAAAGCAGGCGCTTCACCCCCCTCTCGACAAGATAGGGTTCGTTTCCGTAAAAATAGTAGAGGGGACTGATATCCCCTCTGCTTAATGCTTTCTCCAGCTCTTCAGCTTTCATGTCCTTACCTGCCAAGAAAGGTGGGGCAGCGTTAGAAATCCCCACCTATCTTCTGATAGAGCCTCAAGGCGATCTTCCGGGAAATCTCCCGCACCGCGGCTTGCTCCCGGTTTATCTGCAACGCGATATCGGCATCGATGGGGTATATCTGGCTTTCGACAAGCACCCCTTTCCAGACGACCTTGTGCCTTCTCTTGTCGAGAATGGTTGCATCCACCGTTATATCTGCCCGGTATTCCTTGATGGTGTCACCCGAGGTGTAGGAAACGGGAGTCGTGGAATACGTCGTCACCGTGCCGGTGAGGAGGAGGTCAGCGTCTTCCTCGTCCACAACCTTGCCGCCCGTGCGAAGAGCGAACTCCTGAATTAAGCTCTCCGTCAGTATTGTCTCAAGAGTGGGGCGATAACTCTTGTTGGCAAATACGGGAATGGCGATGCTCTTTCGCGTACCTTGAAGAGTCTCATCCCTTGTTCCGGCCAGATGATACCCGCAACCGCCCAGTAGATAACAGCAGATGCAAGCCACTATGGCCCAACCGGCGCTTACCGCCCCCCCCTTCAGCTTCCCTCTCATCGCCCTACCCTACAACAATGTTGAGCAGCTTGCCGGGAACGTATATCACCTTTCGCACCGTCTTGCCTTCGATGTTGGCTTTGACCCGGTCATCCGCAAGGGCGACTTCCTTGACCAGAGTCTCGGTTGCATCCGCAGGCACCGTAATCCTGCCACGCAACTTGCCGTTCACCTGGACGACCACCAGCAACTCCTCGTCGATGACCGCTTCCGGGTCATAGTCAGGCCAACTGGCCCTATCGAGACCTTCGCCATGGCCAAGGCACGCCCACAGCTCAGATGAGAAGTGCGGCACAAACGGAGCGAGCATCAGCACAACGCTATCAAGCGCTTCCTTGAGCACCGGAGTGTTACGGGCATCGTTTTTCGGCTCAAAAGACTGAAGGGTATTGACCAGCTCCATGATGGCCGCGATGGCCGTATTGAAATGGAAACGATCCTCGATATCCTCTGACACCTTCTTTATCGTCTTGTGCACGGCTCGGCGTAACACCCTGCCTTCATCCGTAAGAGCTGCGGGATCAAGAAGGGGCACCTCCTGAACAAGTGGCAGAGTGTCGTAGGCAAGCTTCCAGACCCGGTTCAGGAACCGGTAGCTACCATCCACCCCCTGGTCGCTCCAGTCGAGGTCCTTTTCGGGGGGGGCCGCAAACAGCGAGAAGAGCCTGGCGGTATCGGCGCCGTATCTATCGACGAGGGCATTGGGATCGACAACGTTCCCCTTGGATTTACTCATCTTGGCCCCATCCTTGATCACCATCCCTTGGGTGAGAAGATTGGTGAAGGGCTCGTCGATATTCACATAACCCAAGTCCCGAAGGACCTTCGTGAAGAAACGGGCATAGAGGAGGTGCAGCACGGCATGCTCGATCCCACCGATATACTGGTCGACCGACATCCAGTACTCGGCGCGTTCCTTGTCAAGGGGGCCGACGGCAAAGTCAGGGCAGCAGTAGCGGAGAAAGTACCAGGACGATTCCACGAAAGTGTCCATGGTGTCCGTTTCTCGCCTGGCTACCTCTCCGCATTGGGGACAGGTGACCGTGTTAAAGGACGCCACCTTGGCGAGCGGATTGCCACCCTCGCCACTGAAAATGGCATCCATGGGAAGAACGACGGGAAGGTCACTTTTCGGAACCGGTACCACGCCGCAAAGATCGCAGTAGATGACGGGAATCGGATTGCCCCAGTAACGCTGACGGGAAACGCCCCAGTCGCGCAGCCTGAAGTTGACCGTCTTCTTGCCGATGCCTTCCTTTTCGAGATAGTCGGCGATCCTCTCTTTTGCCTCGCTATTCGAAAGGCCATCGAACTGCCCTGAATTCACCATGACGCCTTCGGTGGTAAAGGCGGCTGTCATGGCCTCGGGGTCGAGCTTCTCCCCGGGCGGCTCAATCACTGCCTGCAGCGGCAGTTTGTACTTACGGGCAAACTCGAAATCACGCTGGTCGTGGGTCGGCACCGCCATGACAGCGCCGGTGCCATAGTCGAGCAGGACAAAATTGGCCAGATAAATCGGCATCCGCCGATTGGTCACTGGGTTAATGCAGTAGCTGCCGGTGAAAACACCTTCCTTTTCAAGATCATCTGCCGTTCTCTTCGCCTTGTCGGTCTTCCTCACCCGCTCGATGAAAGCCTCGACTTCCTCGCGCTGCCCCGGGGCGGTGAGCTCCAAGGCAAGGGGGTGCTCCGGTGCGAGCGACATGAATGTAGCGCCGAAGAGCGTGTCCTGCCTGGTCGTGAAGACCTTGATCTTCGTCATCCGCCCTTCGAGAGGAAAATCGATCTCGCACCCGGTGCTCCTGCCGATCCAGTTACGCTGCATGGTCAGCACGCGCTCCGGCCAACCGGCGAGTTTGTATGTGTAATCGAGGAGTTCATCGGCATAGGCCGTGATCCGGAAAAACCACTGGTCCAACTCCTTCTGTTGCACCTCGCTGTCACACCGCCAGCAGCAGCCGTCTTCAACCTGCTCGTTGGCCAGAACGGTCTCACACTTGGGGCACCAATTGACGAAGGAATTCTTCTTGTACGCGAGTCCCTTCTCAAACATCTCCAGGAATATGAGCTGCTCCCACTTGTAGTAGTCGACGTCGCAGGTGGCGAGTTCCCGCCCCCAGTCGTAAGAAAAGCCCATCTTCTTCAACTGGCCGCGCATATAGGCGATGTTTTCGTACGTCCATGTGGCGGGATGGCTCTTGTGCTGGATGGCGGCATTCTCCGCCGGCATGCCGAAGGCATCCCATCCCATGGGATGG
>DATDMX010000145.1:0-12516 GCA_036518575.1 Geobacteraceae bacterium
GTCGGGAGGTGCACCTCCCGACACGATGATGGGAACACGGAGCTTTTTCTCAAGGCGCACGGCACTGACCACCCGGCCGAGCATCTCGGAGGAGGGGGTTCCCGTACCGCTGAAATCCGGTACCCCCTCGACGATACCACCGCCGAGGAGGATGATGACGTCACCCGCCGGTTGTGGGGGGAGGGAAAACTCCCGTTCCAGGCCAAGGGTGAGCCGGTCGGAAACGGGAAATAGGGCAAGAGCCCAGAGGAGAAGAGCGCAGCCGGCCGTGAGGAGCGCCGCGAGCCTCCTCCTCCGGCGCATCTCCCAGACGGAGAGCGCAAGGAGAAGGAGAATGATGCCGCCGGGAGGAAGGATGAAGGCGGCAATGAACTTCTTCACGGCCAGCACGAGAGAGCGCCTGCGTTATTTCTTTTCGAGCTTCGCCTTGAGGAGGTCACCTAGCGACCCCATCGAACCAGCCGGGGCGGCTTCCTGGCCACGGCGGAATTCGGCGATGCTTTTTTCTTCCTCGTCCTGCGCCCGCTTCACTTCCGCGAGCGCGAGAGAAATCCGCTTCGCCTCCCGGTCGATTCCCTCGACGATCACTTCCACCTCTTCCCCTTCGCGCAGAACCTCGCGGGGGTGGGCAATGCGCTTACCCTTGCCGAGCTTGGCGATGTGCAGAAGGCCGTCGATCCCTTCAGCAAGGGTCACGAAAGCGCCGAAGGCGGCAAGCCGCGAGACCTTCCCGCTGTGGACCGAGCCCACGGGGAAACGCTCCGGCACCTGCTCCCACGGGTCGGCGAGCGTGTCGCGGAGGCTGAGCGATATGCGGTCCCGCTCCCAGTCGATCTGCTTCACCACCACCTCGACCTCCTGGCCGACCGTGAGGACTTCGCGTACGTCCTTCACCCGTCCCCAGGCGATCTCGGCCATGGGAATGAGGCCATCAGCCCCCCCGAGGTCGACGAAGGCACCAAAATCGCGAAGGGAGGTAACGGTTCCCTTTACCCGCATCCCCACCTGGAGCGACTCCTTGAGGCTTTCCTTCTGCCGGCGGCTCTCCTCCTCAAGAATGGCCCGGTTGGAGACGACGATGTTTCGTCCCCCCTCGCTGTAGTTGGTGACCCTGAAGGGGAGATGCTTGCCGATGTAGGCGGAAGCCTCGCCGCCGCGCCGCAGCCCCATCTGGGAGAAGGGGCAGAAGGCACGGACGGAGCCGGCGAGCTTCACCTCGAAGCCCCCCTTCACTTCCTTCTCCACATGGCCGTCCACGGGAATGCCGCTGCGCCAGGCCTCTTCGAGCTGCGAGTTGGCAGCCGATCCGCCGCCCACCCGCGTGGTGAAACGGAGCTCGCCGTTGCGCGAGGAGAGGAAATAGGCGCGGATCGAGTCCCCCTCGGTAACCGTGAGGGCACCCTCGGCGTCGAGGAGTTCCTTGCGGTCGAGAACGCCCTCCCCTTTTCTGCCCGTGTCGATAAAAATCCAGTCGGACGTGATCTTGATGATGCGCGCCTCAACCACCTGCCCCGGCTTCAGTCGCTCTTCCTTCTGGTAGCTCTTGGCAAACAGATCGGCAAAGCTTTCTCCTTCCATCTGCTCTTCTTCGTCCGTTTCCGGCATGTCGTGCGGTTCTTTCACCATGGTTATCTCTTCCCCGTTTATCATAATGTGATTAGGACCTCATAGCACAGGTCGCTGCGGTTTGGCAAGCGCGAGCTTTCTGCCGCGCGCCCCGCCCCCTTTCGGCGGGGACAGGCACACAGAAAAGGCCGGTGATGCCCGGCCTTTTCTGTGGCGGTTACCGAGTGCGAAGCGTCAGTGCCCGGAGCTCCCCTTTTTCGTTTTCTTCCCCTTGGACTTGCTGCTCTTCTTTCCGCCCTTCTTGCTGCCCTTCTTCCCTTTTTTACCCTTTTTCTTGTATTTGTATGCCTTCTGTTCCGGGTAAAACTCGTCCTTGATGTTGCTGAGGAGGACCGACGTTTCCTCCAGCGCCGGGTCGGCCTGCTTGGCGGCCTCAAGCGCTTCCTTGGCCTCCTTGATGTGGCCGGTCTTCATGTAGACCCGCCCCAAGGCATTGAGCGCCTTGGCATGATCGCTCTTCAGCTCGATCGCCTGCTTGTACCGGGCAGTGGCGGCCTCGTAATCCTTCTTCGATTCGTACACCAGCCCGAGCTTGTAGTGGCTGTTGGCGTCCTTGGGGTTAAGCTCCACGCTCTCCTTGAGGAGATCGATCAGCTCATCGTACTTCTTGTTCTTCACGTAGATGGATGTCAGCGCATTGCGGGCATCCACGTCGTCCTTCTTCAGCCGCAGCACTTCCCGATAGTGTTTCACCGCCTCGTCGTTCAGGTTCGCCTTGCGGAAGAGGGCGGCGAGGTCGCGGTGGGCCTCGATGTTGTCGGGATCGAGCCGCACGGTTTCCTGGTATTCCGCCTGGGCGGCCTTCATGTCCTTGGCGCTCACGTAGGCGCGGGCCAGCTTGAAGTGGATGGTGGCGTTAGCGTTGTCGCGTTTCAGCATCTCCCGGTACTGCTCGACGGCCTGGGGGTAGCTCCCCCGCTTCGCGTAGATGTCGGCCAACTGCTGGCGGATGGTGTTGTTTTCGGCGGAAAACTGGAGGGCCTGGCGGTATTCCACCACCGCCTCGTCGAGGAGCCCCTTCTTCTCGTAGAGAAGCCCCAGGTTGTGGTGCAGCTCGCCGTTTTCCCCTTTGAGGCGGAACGCCTCGCGGTAGCTCGCGATGGCATCGTCATCCCGTCCGGCGGCCATGTAGGCGTCACCCTGTTTCTGGAACTTCTCCGCCCCCTCCTTCTCTTCGCCCGCGGGAGCTTCCTTGGCCGCAGACACAGCAGGGGCATCCTTCGGGGGCAGACCGGCAAGGACATACTCGTAGTTGGCCTTGTCCTTGTCCCCCTTCTTCTCGTAGACCTCCGCCATGAGACGGTGGATCTCCTTGTCGCCCGGCTGGGCCGCCTCGAACTTTTTCAGCTCGGCCAGCGCCTTGTCCGGCTGGTTCTTCGCAACAAGGAGATTCGCCATACCGAGGTGCCCGCCCCTGTTCGTGGGCTCGATGGCCAGCGCCCGGCCGTACTCCTCTTCGGCCTTGTCGGCAAGCCCCATCTGCAGGTAGGTCTCGCCGAGGGAAACGTGGAGGGACGCGTCGGAGGGAAATGCCCTGATGGCCTCGCCGTAGTGGTAGATGGCCAGGGAGTAGAGCTTGCGCTCGGCGAAGATCTTCGCGAGGCCGCGATCGTAGCGGGGATCGTCATGACCGCGCATGGCCTTTGTGAGCTCCACCGCCGCCTCGTCGTACATCCCCTTCTGGAGATAGGCAAGCCCGAGGCTGCCGCTCGCCTCCGGGAAGGAGGCATCGGCCTGCAGCGCCTTGGCATATTCCGCCTGGGCACCTTCGGCATCGCCGTTACGCTCGCGCTCCAGCCCCGCGATGTAGTGAGCCGCCCCGCCGTCGGGGCAGAGCTGCACGATGCGTTTTTCCGCCTTCGACCGTTCGTCGGCGTCACTGATGCCGCCGAGCTTGCCGGCGATCTTCTTCGCCTCGCCGCACTTGTCCTTCACGCCAAACCCCCAGTCGAACGCACAGGTGAAGGGGGTAAGGGCGATGAGGAGAAAGAGAGCCACATATCTATTCATCTGGTTTCCTCGTATTCTCTGCTTAGTGGTTGCGACCTGCCGCGGCCACGCCGGAGTGCCTCTCGCCGCCCCGCAGAATCCGCAGGGCGGCAATTATACACGGCCAAAGAGCGAAATTCAATTCTTAACGTGGGCATGCGGCAATTTGAACGGCACGGCAAAGCGCTTGCCGCAACTGGATTAATTCTTCCGGCACCTTGCATCGCAGGCCCGGTTGTCCATTTTCGCTACGGGCAATTGACGGCACGTTTCTACCGGACAGATGGCAGTGTTAACGCTTGATTTTTAGCTTCCCCGATGCAATACTGGCATCTGTCGTCGCGCGCCCGGCAGGCCGCGCCGACACACTCACGCAACCAACAGGTAATGGAGGGACCCATGTTCGGATTCGGCATGCCGGAACTCATCGTCATTCTCGTCATCGTCCTCGTGGTGTTCGGGGCAGGCAGACTGCCGGAAATCGGCGGTGCTCTCGGCAAGAGCATCCGCAACTTCAAGCGTGCTTCGGATGGAAAGGACGAGATCGAAATCAAGCCGAAGAAGGATGAGGAGCACAAGGAGGGCTGAAGAGCCCGGCCTTCTGCCTTAGCTTCCCAGCGCTGTTTTTTCGGCATGCCGGCGGTTATGCGGTATGCCGATTTTTTTACCCCTCCCCTGTCGCCCTTCCCGCACCCCTCATGTAACGCACGCCCCCCTGAACGGTTGACGCCGTTTTGCTGGCCATCACCTCGCCTCCATTAGCCTTGATTTAGCTTGAAAAAGCCTCACGGGCTGCTATAATTTGCGCGTCTGTGGCTGGTGGGCGGCGCCGCGGCGGATGCTGGAGGTTGTATTGGACTGGGAATGCTGCTGGCAAATGGATCAGATATCCGCAGACGAGTGCGTCTCTCTCGGCGAAGGGGAGGAGGAACTTCTCTCGTCCCGCAAGCGGCGGGTGATCGAAAAATGCCTCGACTGCCCGCGGTTTGCCCGCGACCTGCAGACGCTCAGGGGCAGCGACAACCCTCTCGCCGGCATCCTCCCCTTCCTCATGGCCGAACTGGCCGACCAGAAAGCCCAGCTCCAGTTCATGGGCGGATTTCTCGACGCGAAGATCCGCGAGATCGCCTTTCTCCATGAACTGAGCGTGGAGCTTCAGACCTCCCTCAACCTGGACGAAGTGCTGTCGGTGGCCATGACGGCCATCACCGCCGGCAAAGGGTTCGGCATGAACCGGGCCTTCCTCCTCATGACCGACAAGGAGCGCCAGTACTTGCGCGGCTACCTGGGCGTCGGGCCCCTCAACGCCGAGGAGGCGTGGCACATCTGGGAAGAGGTGGGGCAGAGCAACCTGTCGCTCAAGGAAATGGCCAAGCATTTCAAGACCTCCAAGCTCTCCTCGGAGAAGGTGAAGTTTCACGACATCCTCGAAAAACTCACCGTTCCCCTCAAGCTGCAGGACCACATCTTCAACCGGTCCCTGCGCGAGCGGCGGCCGATTCTCGTGGAAAACGCCTTCTCCAACCCCGACGTGGACCGCAGCGTGGCGGAGACTCTCGGTGTCGACAGCTTCCTCATCATGCCCCTCATCTCCGGCAATCGCCGGATCGGTCTCATCATTGCCGACAACTGCATCACGCACCGCCCCATAACGACCCAGGACATGCAGTCCATGGAAACCTTCGCGTTTCCCGTCTCCTTCGCCCTCGTGAGGGCTTCTCTCTACGAACGGCTCCAGGAGGAACTCCAGAAGGTGACCGAGGCGAACCTCAAGCTCAAGGAGCAGCAGGAGACCATCGTCCGGATGGAGAAGATGGCCCTCGTGGGGCGCATCACTTCGAGCATCGCCCATTCCATCCGCAACCCCCTCATGATCATCGGCGGCTTCACCCGCTCGCTCCTGAAGGACGTTCCGGAAAACGACCCGAAGCGCCCCTCGCTCGAATCCATCGTGGCGACGGCGAAGCAGCTGGAAAACGTCCTCGACGAGGTGCTCAGCTACTCCGACTCCCTCTATCCGGCCAGGGACATGTGGGATGTGAACCAACTGGTGGCTGCCACCTGCGGGGAGTTGCAGGAGCAACTGGAGAAACGCGGCGTGACCTGCACCATGAATCTCGCTCCCGGCCTTCCCCCGGTCTACGTCGACTACCGGCAGGTTTCCTACTGCCTGCGCGGCGTCATCACCACCGTGGCCGACCGTCTCGCGGACAACGGCGAGCTCATCATCGCCACCTCGCGCGATGACGCAAGCGTCGCCCTGCGCGTCCTCGACCCGACAACGAGTCTCACCCGCGAGGAGCGCGAGGCGCTCACCACCCCCTTCTCCGCCACCCAGGAACTCGGTATCGGCCTCACCATGCCGCTGTGCAAGACGATTCTGGAGCGGGCCAGCATACCCTTTGACATCAACTCTCCTCCCGAGGGGGGAACGACATACACATTGAACCTGCCAATTACCAAGGAGGAGGAGATACATGGCCAGGATTCTCGTAGTTGACGACGAAAGCAGCATACGGCTCCTCTATACCGAAGAGCTGACCGACGACGGCCACGTGGTGACGGCGGTGGCAACGGCGACAGAAGCGGTGGACAAGCTGCGGGAGGCCGACTTCGACCTCGTCCTCCTCGACATCAAGCTCAAGAACGAAAGCGGCCTCGACCTCCTCCAGACCATCGTCAAGGAGCGCCACGACATACCCGTCATCCTGTCGACGGCATTCTCTTTCTACAAGGACGACTTCTCCGCCTGGCTTGCCGACGGCTACGTGGTCAAATCGAGCAACCTCCAGGAGCTGAAGGACGAGATCGAGCGGGTGCTGGCGAAGAAGAAGCGCCCGTAGGGGCCCCTTTCTCTGCCTGCGGCTGCGAACTTCCATCCGCTATTTTAATTTTATGACAAAGGAGTAAGCGTACATGAAAGCTGTTATTATGGCGGGGGGCTTCGGCACCCGTATCCAGCCCCTCACCTGCAATATCCCGAAACCGATGATCCCGCTCCTCAACCGCCCGATCATGCTCCACATCGTGGAGCTCCTCAAGAAGCACCAGATCACCGACCTCGTCATCCTCCTCTACCATCAGCCGAGCATCATCAAGAACTTCTTTCGCGACGGAAGCGACTTCGGCGTCAAGATCACCTACGTCACCCCCCTGGAGGACATGGGGACGGCCGGCGCCGTCAAATGCGCCGAAAAGTACCTGGACGACCGGTTCCTCATCATCAGCGGTGACCTTCTCACCGACTTCAACCTGAAAAAGGTGATCGACTTCCATGAGGAAAACAAGGCGCTCGCCACCATTACCCTCACGTCGGTGAAGGACCCGCTCCAGTTCGGCGTCGTCATCACCGACAAGGAGAAAAAGATCGTCCAGTTCCTGGAAAAACCCGGCTGGGGCGAGGTCATCTCCGACACCATCAACACCGGCATCTACGTGCTGGAGCCCGAGATATTCAGGTACATCCCCGAGGGAGAGAACTTCGACTTTTCCCAGGACCTTTTCCCGCTGCTCCTGAAGAACAACGAAGCGCTCTTTGGGCTCCCGGTAAAGGGATACTGGCGCGACATCGGCAACACCGACTCCTACCGGGAGGCGCACCACGACATCTTCCGCGGCAAGGTGAACGTAAGGATCGACGAAGCGAAGCAGGACCTGGTGGGCAAGGACCTGCGCATGGGGGGCGATGTCCGCCTCGACGACTCCACCCACGTGGAGGGGACGGTCGTGATCGGCGACAACACCCAGATCCTGCGCAGTGCCCAGATAAAGGACTCGGTCATCGGCCGCAACTGCACCATCGAGGCGGGGGTGAAGCTTTCGCGCTGCGTCATCTGGGACAACGTCTACATCAAGAGGGGTGCGAAGATAACCGACGCCGTGCTGTGCAACAACGTAAGCGTCGGCCAGGGAGTGGTGGTGGAGGAAGGGGCCATCATTGCCGACGATACGGCAATCGGCGAGGAGACCTTCATCAAGCGGGACGTGAAGATATGGCCGAAGAAAGTGATCGAGGCCGGCTCCAGCGTCACCGGCAACCTCATCTGGGGAGAGAAGTGGAAGAAGTCCCTCTTCGAGGGGGCCATGATCAAGGGGCTCACCAACGTGGAGCTCACCCCCGAGTTTGTCGCCAAGCTGGGGTGTGCCTACGGCACGTCACTGCCGAAAGGGAGTTTCGTCCTGGCCGGTCGCGACGCCTACCTTTCCTCGCGCATGCTGAAGCGCAGCTTCCTGGGGGGAATCCTCTCCGCCGGCGTGAACGTCCGGGACCTCAAGATGATCCCCCTGCCCGTGTTGCGTTACAAGCTCAAGACCTTCGGCGAGGTCGGCGGGTGCCATTTCCGCCAGGCCCTCGACGATCCCGCTTCCACCGAAATCGTCTTCCTCGACCCGGATGGCCTCGACTTCTCCAGCTCCATGGGAAAGAACGTGGAGCGGATCTTCTACAAGGAAAACTTCCGCCGTGCCCACCACACGGAGCCGGGTGGCATCTCCGAGCTTCCCCACGTGATCGACTACTATCGGGAAGGCTTCTCCCGCGCCATCAACAAAGAGGCGCTCAAGAAGGAAAGCTTCAAGGTGGTCATCGACTTCAACCACTCGCCCGCCGGCCAGATCCTCCCGGTCATCCTGAACGACCTCGGCTGCGAGGTGATCGGGCTCAACGCTTACATCGACGAGGAACGGGGGGCGAAAAAGGCCGAAGAACAACCGAGGAGCCTCCAGCAACTCTCCAAGATCGTCACCACGCTGGAGGCCCAGGCGGGCTTCTGGCTCGACCCGACCGCCGAGCGCATGATCGTCGTGAACGAGGCTGGTAAGGTGTACGACCCGGCGGAGCAGCTTATCCTCATGGTGGCGCTCATGCTGCGCAAAGGAGGCAAGGGAGCTTTCGCCGTGCCCGTCTCGGCCCCGTCGGTCATCGAGCAGATGGTCACCGAGAAGGGGGGGAGCGTCAGGCGCACCAAGAGCTCCGAGCGGGCCATGATCGAAGCCGCCCTCTCCCCCGAGGTGGCGATGGCCGGCTCCATGGACGGCCGGTTTGCCTTCCCTCCGTTCCAGGCGGCCTTCGACGGCATGTTCGCCATCGCCAAGACCATCGAGCTCGTGGCGTCTACCGGCGTCACCCTCTCCCGGGTCCTCGCCGATTCCCCCCAGCGCACCTTCCTCCAGGTGAGCATCCCCTGCCCCTGGGAGATGAAGGGGGGGATCATGCGCAAGATGAGCGAGGACAGCCTCGACAAGGAGGCCACCTTCGTTGACGGTATCAAGGTCCACTTCGGCGAGGACTGGGCGCTCGTCCTCCCCGACCAGTACGAATCCACCATGCATATTTTCGCCGAGGCTAAAAACCCCAAGGTTGCCCATCAGCTGCTGGGAGAGTACCGCCAGAAGGTGGAAGCCTGGAAGAAGGAACTGCAATAAGGCCGTGAGCCGAACGAGAGTCTCATGTCCCAGCCCCTCGACATAGCCATCCTCTGGCACATGCATCAGCCCTACTACCGGGAGCCGCTGAGGGGGGAGTATGCCCTTCCCTGGACATACCTCCACGCCATCAAGGACTACTTCGACATGGCGGCGATCGTCGAGGAATGCCCGGGAGCACGGGTGACGTTCAACCTCGTTCCTTCGCTCCTCGAACAGATCGAGGAGTACGCCGCGGGCACGGCCGTCGACTCGTTCCTCGTTCACGGCCGCATGGCACCCGCCGACATGGGTGAAGAGGAGCGTCTCTTTGTCCTGGAAAACTTCTTCTCCGCCAACCGGCAACGGATGATCGAGCCCTACCCCCGCTACCGGGAGCTTCTCTACCTGGCGGGCGACGGCTCGAAGGAGAAACACGCCGATCGTTTACGTCATTTCCGCGACCAGGAGATTCTCGACCTTCAGGTCTGGTTCTTCCTCGCCTGGACCGGTGAAGCGGCCCGCCGCCGTTACCCGGCCCTCCGGCAGCTCGTGCAGAAGGGGAAGAACTTCTCCGCCGCCGACAAGGAACTCCTCTTCGCCACCCAGCGGGACATCGTCGCCGGGATCATCCCCCTCTACCGGCGCCTGGCGGAGAGCGGTCAGGCGGAACTCGCCATTTCTCCCTACTACCACCCCATTCTGCCGCTCCTCTGCGACACGAAAAGCGCGCAGACGGCCATGCCCAAAGCCACACTCCCCGGCGTCCAGTTCCGCCATCCCGAGGATGCCCGCTGCCAGGTGGCCGACGGCATCGCCTACTTCGAGCGCCTCTTCGGTTTCAAGCCGACGGGGATGTGGCCGTCGGAGGGGTCGGTGAGCGACGAGGCGCTCGCCATCATCGCCTCGTGCGGCATCGGCTGGGCTGCCAGCGACGAGGAGGTCCTCGCCCGCTCCCTTTCCGGCGGACTCGGCCACGGCAAGGAGGCGCTCTATCACCCCTATATCTTCAAGAGCGGTGGGGCTGAGCTTCCCCTTTTCTTTCGCGACCATACCCTCTCGGACCTCATCGGGTTCACCTATTCCCAGTGGGACGCGTCACGAGGAGTGGACGATTTCGTGGCGCGACTCAAGGATATCCGCCGCCACGCACCGAAGAGCCGCGTGGTCCCCATCATCCTCGACGGCGAGAATGCCTGGGAATACTACCCTGACAATGCCTACGACTTCCTCTCCGGTCTTTATGCCACACTCGCTTCCACGCCGGGGCTGCGGCCGACCACGTTCTCGGGGGTGCTCGCCACCCATGCCGAACGGCGCCCGCTCACCCACATCCACCCCGGCTCATGGATCAACGCCAGCTACGGCATCTGGATCGGCCACCCGGAGGAAAACCTGGGGTGGGATTTCCTGGCCCGCACGCGGGATGTGGCGGTGGCCTCAAGTCCCGCGGTGGCGGCCATCCTCTCCCGCACCAACGGGGAAAGCGCCACGGAGGCTGACGAAACGGCCCGGCTCATCTGCAAGTCGCTCTATGCCGCCGAGGGCAGCGATTGGTTCTGGTGGTACGGCGACGACCACTTCTCACCCCACAGCGACCGTTTCGACGCGCTTTTCCGCAAGTACCTCATGAACGTCTACCGCCTGCTCCAACGGGAGGTTCCCCGGGAGCTTTACGAACCGATCAAGAAGAAGAGCGCCGCGGGATTCGTGCGCGACCCCGCTGCCCTCATCACGCCCGTCATCAGCGGCGTGGTGACCGACTACTTCGAATGGCTCGCCGCAGGCCTCTATGACCTCTCCCGGCAGTCTTCGGCCATGCACGCGGCGGAGAGCCTCCTCCAGTCCTTTTTCTACGGCTACGACCGCAAATTCTTCTATGTCCGCCTCGACAGCACGACCGCCCTCGACACGCTCCTGCGGAGTGACGACACCCTCTCCCTTCACCTTTTCCTCGATCACGAGTACCGGCTCGACATGACACTCGCGGCTGAGGATGGGGACCTCCTCGTCAAGGGGGCGAACGGCTGGGAGGAAAGCGGGGCACGCTGCCGCTGGAAGATCGGCCGCATTTGCGAAATGGAACTCCCCCTTTCGGCCCTCGACCCCGTACCCGGCGGAACGCTTTTTGCCGCCGTCACCCTCATGCGCAAGGGCGAAGAGATCGGCCGCTGGCCCACTGACGCCCCCATGCCCCTGAAGTACATGGGGCCTGACATCGAACTTGAAAACTGGCTGATTTGACGCTCAACCCGAGGAGGAACAATGTCGGAACTACGCTGGGACCCGCTCAAACTGCACTGGGTCATCATCGCCACGGAACGGGCCCGCAGACCGCGTGACTTCCACGTCGAGGAGGAGGCGGGCGGCCTCACGAGCTGCCCCTTCTGTTACGGCAACGAGGACAAGACGCCGCCGGAGATCTTTGCCATCAGGCCCTCCGGCCCCCCCAACTCCTCCGGCTGGAAAGTGCGGGTCATTCCCAACAAGTACCCGGTGCTGCGCGTGGAGGGGGAACTCAAGAGCCGAGGCTACGGCCTCTATGATGTCATGGACGGTATCGGCGCCCACGAGGTCATCGTCGAAACTCCCGACCACGATCGGGAGATGGCCGATCTCACGCCTGCCGAGATAACCGATGTCCTCTTCGCCTATCGCTCGCGGCTCCTCGATCTTCGTCGTGACGTACGGCTTCGCTACATGGTCCTCTTCAAGAACTGCGGCACCAAGGCTGGCGCGACCCTCGCCCATGCCCACAGCCAGCTCATCGCCGTACCGCTCACGCCACCGGTGGCCGCGACAGAGCTCAAGATCTGCCGGGATTTCTACCAGAACAAGGAACGCTGCATCTTCTGCGATCTCATCGATTTCGAGCTCGCTTCCGGCGATCGGGTGGTGAGGGAGTTCGCCGACTACGTCATCGTCACCCCTTACGCGTCCTGCTTCCCCTTCGAACTGCGCCTCTATCCGAAGAAGCATTGCCACGACTTCGGCCTCCTCACCGACCGCGAACTGGCGGACCTGGCCGTGGCCCTCAAAGAGATGCTCGCGCGGCTCAAAAAGGTCCTCAAAAATCCCCCCTTCAACTTCATCCTCCACACTGCGCCCCCCCAGCAGCAGCGGCTCGGCAAGCCCGACTACTGGAGTTCGGTGGAGTACGACTATCACTGGCACATCGAGCTCGTGCCGCGCCTCACGCAGATCGCCGGCTTCGAATGGGGAACCGGCTTCTACATCAACCCCACCTCACCCGAGGACGCAGCGGCCTTTCTCCGGGAGGCCGACGTTTGAACATTTTCTTCATCGCTTCCGAAGCCGCCCCCCTGGCAAAGACCGGCGGGCTCGCCGACGTGGTGGGCTCGCTCCCGAAGGAACTCAGGCGCAGGGGCCACGATGCCCGGATCATCATCCCCTGGTACCGGGAAGTGGGGCGGAACGCGAAAGACCCCGTTGCCGTGGTGGATAAGCTAGCGTTTCCCTGCGGCTCCATCGTGGAGG
>DATDMX010000146.1:0-4643 GCA_036518575.1 Geobacteraceae bacterium
AGAGATTGTCAGCCAACTGGTCGGCCTCGGCTTCGGCGGCTCGCTGATCTCCATCTTTGCCCGTCTGGGCGGCGGCATCTTCACCAAGGGCGCCGACGTGGGCGCCGACCTGGTGGGCAAGGTCGAGGCCGGCATCCCCGAGGACGATCCCCGCAACCCGGCCGTCATCGCCGACAACGTGGGCGACAACGTGGGCGACTGCGCCGGCATGGCTGCCGACCTGTTCGAAACCTATGCCGTCACCCTGATCGCCGCCATGCTCCTGGGCTCCATCGCCTTCGTGGGCAACCAGTCCGCCGTCAGCTACCCGCTGATCCTGGGCGGCATCTCCATCATCGCCTCCATCATCGGCACCTACTTCGTCAAGCTGGGCGCCAGCGGCAAGATCATGGGCGCCCTTTACAAGGGCCTGATCGCCTCCGGCGGCATCGCCTGCATCGCCTTCTACTTCGTCACGGTCCAGATGTTCCCGGCCGGGCTCACCAACTCCACCGGCATCACCATCAGTGCCACGAACATCTTCATCTCGGCCATTGTCGGCCTGGTCGTCACCGGCGCCATCTTCTGGATCACCGAGTACTACACCGCCACCGAGTACGGGCCGGTGAAGCACATCGCCCAGGCCTCCACCACGGGCCACGCCACCAACATCATCGCCGGTCTCGGCGTCTCCATGAAGTCCACGGCCCTGCCGGTCATCGTCATCGCCGCCGGCATCATCATCGCCTTCAACTGCGCCGGCGTCTACGGTATCGCCATCGCCGCCGTCTCCATGCTCTCCCTCACTGGCATCGTCGTTGCCATGGACGCCTACGGCCCGATCACCGACAACGCCGGCGGCATCGCCGA
The DNA here is from genome assembly GCA_036518575.1 of Geobacteraceae bacterium. Classification (GTDB taxonomy): domain Bacteria; phylum Desulfobacterota; class Desulfuromonadia; order Geobacterales; family Geobacteraceae; genus DATDMX01. The sequence goes on from DATDMX010000146.1 coordinate 850, forward strand.
GATGGCCGAGCTGGACGACTCGGTGCGCGCCGTCACCGACCCGCTCGACGCCGTCGGCAACACCACCAAGGCGGTCACCAAGGGGTACGCCATCGGCTCCGCCGGTCTCGCTGCCGTCATCCTCTTCACCTCCTACGTGGACGAGCTGAAGCTGGCCGGCAAGATGGTCTCCTTCGACCTCTCCAATCCCAAGATCATCGTCGGCCTCTTCCTGGGTGGCATGCTCCCCTACTACTTCGCCGCTCTCTGCATGGAAGCGGTGGGTAAAGCTGGCGGTTCGGTCGTCGAGGAAGTTCGTCGCCAATTCCGCGAGATCAAAGGGATCATGGAAGGGACCGGCAAGCCGGACTACGCCTCCTGCGTTGACATCGTCACCCGGACCGCCCTCAGGGAGATGGTCATCCCGGGGATCATCCCCATCGCCGCCCCGATCATCATCGGCTTCACCCTCGGCGTGGAAGCGCTGGGCGGCGTCATCGTCGGCACCATCGTCACCGGCATCTTCGTCGCCATCTCTATGACCACCGGCGGCGGCGCCTGGGATAACGCCAAGAAGTACATCGAAGACGGCCACCACGGCGGCAAGGGCGGCGACGCCCACAAGGCTGCCGTTACCGGCGACACCGTCGGCGACCCCTACAAGGACACCGCCGGCCCGGCCGTCAACCCGATGATCAAGATCATCAACATCGTCTCGCTCCTCATCGTGCCCCTGCTGAGCCGCATGGGGTAAGAGAACGCAGCTTTCGTTGCAAAGAAAAGGCCCGGAAAATTCCGGGCCTTTTTCTTTTTCTCCACGTGACTCTCTGCAGGCGCAGCCTGCGCCGAAACCTCCCAAACCAAGCCTCCCGCCAGAAGCCTGACCTCCACAACGGCAAAGAGGCCCTTCTCCTCTAGCACTTCTTCCTAAGCCTCAGACTGTCAGTACTCAAGAGGCGGGGCACCCCGCCTCTTTCCGTTTACTCAAGCTCCCTGGACGGGAGTCCCCTCCCTGTGTTCTAACCCAAGAAAGACTAACGCCATAGCGATATACCCGCCGGCCAGATGCCAGACGATCGGGTCCGGAGGCGACCAGGGAAAAAACAGCGCCCCTGAAGGAAGGGGAGAATGAATGACCCCGCAGAACGTGGCAGCGGCAGCAACAACGAGGAAGAGCGCCGCCCGACGCATAGCGTGATCGAGGAGGGAAGCGAACGCGCCACCCCAGAGGAGGGAGGTGACGATGAAGCCGTTGCCGAGGAGCTGGGTTGCCCGGAAGGCGCCGGCGAAGTCGCCGGTCAGGTCGGTGGCCGACTTGCCGACACTACCGAGGACGAGGCCGAACTCGATCTGCAATAGGTAGGCAATCACGGGAAGAAACGCAAGGGCAATGGCCTCGTAGTGCCGCTGGGGCGTTGCCTTGAACGCCTGGGATGTAATCTCGATCCCGATGAAAATGAGAATCGGCGCCACCGCCGCCTCGGGGAGGAGCTCGACGCAAAACGAGAGATAGCCGAGCACGCCGCCAAGGCCGATGAAGAGCGCCGTCGCCAGGGTATAGCCTGCCCGCCCGCCCATCATCTTGTAGGCCGGGTGGCCGATGTACGGGGTGGACTGGATGACGCCGCCGCACAACCCCGCAAGGAGCGTGGCGAATCCCTCCACGAGGAGCACGTCGCGGGTCGAGTAGTCGTCCCCCGCCACTGCAGCGCTCTCGGTCACATCCACCCCTCCCACCACCGTTGCCAGGGCAAAGGGAAGAGCGAGCGGCAAAAAGGCAAGCCCCCTGGCGATCCCCGGGAGAAAGTCAAGCGAAGGAAACGGCAGCGCGACGTGAAGCTCGGGGAGATGGGGAATGAACGCCTGTCCTGCCGGCAGGTATCCGGCCAGACCGAGGATATAGTAGACCGCAGTGCCGCAGGCAATGCCGGCCAGGGCCCCCGGCAGTCGAAGGGGAAGGCGGAGGCGGGCTACAAGGGCCGCGAGGACGACGGCCAGCGACACGAACCCCACCACGGGCGAGGAAAAGAGCTTGAGGGTCGGGAGATAGGCAATGAGGAGGAGTGCCACGGCGGCGATACTTCCCAGGAGGCCGGCGCGCGGGATCGCCCTGCGCAGGGCGGGTCCGCAGAAGGAAACGGCTATCTTGAAAAGGCCCATGAGGACGATGGTCGCCATCCCCGCTTGCCAGGTGAGGGTGGCGTCCTTCGTCGCCAAAAAGGTGGGGCCGATGACACCGAACGCCATGCCGAAGGTGGACGGGGTGTCGAGGCCAAGCGGCATGGCGGTGACGGTGGTGCTCCCGCTCCTCCTCGCGAGCCGGACCGCCATCCAGGTATAGACGAGGTCGCCGAAGAGGACACCCACCGCACTTCCCGGCACCATCTTCTGCAGGACGATGTCCCTGGGCATCTGGAAGGCCGTGGTAAGAATGGTCGCCATGATGACAAGACACGACATGTTGTCGAGCATGAGGCCGAAGAAAGCATTGATGTCGCCGATGGCAAAGATGCGGTAGCGCTCGTTGTTCATCGCAGTTTCCGTTCGATCTCCTTAACCGCCGGGTTGTCGAGAAGACGCCGGAAGCGGGGGTCGTTGATGAGCGACGAAAGATCCCCCGACTCCAGCGCTTTCAGCGTCGCCGGGTCGCTCAGGAGTGAGCGCATCTCCGGGTCGTTTTGCATGGCAAGGATGAGCGCCATGATCGCCGGATCATTCTGCATCCGCTCCTGCAGCTCCTGCACCTGTCCGGGGTCCACCTCCGCCGCGCCGCTCCCGGTGTCGGGCGCTGCCCCGGCAGCTGCGGCAACGAAGAGAAATCCGGCCGCCAGATAGGATACGAATCGGCCCTTTGTCATCACGTCACTTCCTCCTTTCCGGGATATGTTTCAGTACGTCAGACTGGCAGCGGTCAGAATCCCCGCCGCCAGGGAAAGCGCGCCGAGAAGGATGGCCGGTGCCGGCATGTTTTCGGCGATGTCCCTGCTCAGGTCGGCGAAGACCGCCTTGAGAACGAGAAACACCACGATCTGCACCACGAGGGCTATGACGGCCCAGACCACCATGTCGACGAAGGAGACGCTACTCACGATGGCGCCTGCCAGGGCAATGACGAAGCCAAGAAGGGCGCCGCTGAAGCTGATGGCCGGGGCCACCTTCCCCTCCCGGATGAGGCGAAATTCGGGGTAGGGAGTGACCCGGACGTAGATAAGCGTGAAGAGTGCCACGAGGACACCTGCGGCGACGAAGTGAAGAAAGAAACTGGTGAGACCGCCAAGCGATTCCAGGACGGTTACGGACTCCATGTCATGCCTCCTCGAAATAGTGGGGAATGAACCTGCTGCCGTTGGTGGTGATCTCCGAGCGATCCTCGCGGATGCCGATACCCGCGGGGTCCCCCCCGATCACCCATGAGCCGACCACCGGGTAATTGCCGTCAAAGGAGGGCAGCTGCACGTAGCGCTGGTAGATGTGCCCCTCGTCGCCGTAGGTGCCGCTTGTTACGACCCACTCCCCGCGCCGGCGCATGAGGATATTGCCCCCCTCCCGGGAGAGGAGCGGCTTGCGCACGTAGTCACCGGCAAGAGGGCGATCAGCAAAGCTCGCCTCCAGGAGGTTCGGATGGTCGGGAAACATCTCCCAGAGGATGGGCAGGATCCCCTTGTTGCTCAAGAGCATCTTCCAGGCAGGCTCGATGAGCCGCACGGGTGACTGCAAAAGATTGGGCCCGAATTCCTCCCGCACGAGCCACTCCCAGGGATAGAGCTTGAAAAGCGTGCGGATCGGTTCCTCCTCCAGATCGACAAACACCTGGC
>DATDMX010000147.1:0-5309 GCA_036518575.1 Geobacteraceae bacterium
GCTCGATCGCCCCTACAAGCTGGAGATAGTTTCCCCGGGCAACAAGGGAGAACTGCACGTCTGCCGCCTGGCCCTCACTCTCGGCTACATCATGGAGCTCTCGGGGTTGCAGCGGGCTTACGACAACTACGTCCTCCACCAGGACCAGCTGTCGCTGCACGTCAAAAGGGAGCTGTTCAAAAGCGCTGCCCACCTGGTATGGCCGCCTCCCCCGCAGGGAGGAGAGGGGACGAACGAGTATCTGCAGCCGATCGTGGCCCAGTTGAACCGTGACCTGGAGAACCTCGGCCTGAAGATCGAGACAGCCGCCTGCACGTTCACGGCAGCGCCCACACTTGTCCGTCTTGTGGCAGAGGGTCAGGAAAGCGTGGAAAAGGCGCTGGCGCCTGGCGCAGCCTCTGACTAAGGGTGAACTGACATGCTTGGCAGAATCATCACGTATGCCGTCCTGCTGTTACTCGTTTGCTGTCCCGTGGTGGCAGGTGACGGCGGCAGCGCGGCGGTAGAGGCGCGCGGGGCGCTGGAGCAGATTCTCGATCTCTGGCGCCTTGAGGATTACGAGGGGCTCTATGCCCGCCTGGAGCACCCGCCCGACAGGGGGTGGGATTACTTCGCCGGGCGGATCGTCTACGCCTCGCGGCTTCCCGCCTGCTGCTGGGACAAGTTTCAGGACGTCAAGACGACCGTGGTGGACGCCGACACCGTCATCATCAGCGCCCGGGTGGGGCTGGAGCTGGAGGGGGTGGGAACGCGCTTCGTCGTGCGGGATTTCAGGCTGCACCGCACCAGCCACGTCTGGAAAGTTCCCATGGACGTCATCCTCGATCTTGCCGACTACAACTTCCAGCGCATCCCCCGAAAGATCTACGAGCGAAGGCTCGACTAAGAGCTTGCGCCCCCGCCTTCTCGGACGCCCTCGCCCATCTCCGTCACGCAATTTTTTGCAAACAGGACAATTAAGACCTTTTTTATTGACAGGACCATTTTCCTGGTGTATGTACATAACCCATGGCCGAGCTTTTCGGCAAACAGTATGAAAATTCAGCACAAGAGGAGAAGTTATGAAAAAATTCGTATGTACGGTCTGCGGCTATATCCATGAAGGCAATGCTGCCCCGGGCGAGTGCCCCCACTGCAAGGCTCCGGCCGAGAAATTCACCGAGCAGCCCCAGGGGCTGGCCTGGGCTGACGAGCACAAGATCGGCGTGGCACAGGGGATCGATCCCGAAATAATCGAAGGGCTCAAGATGAACTTTGCCGGCGAGTGCACGGAAGTAGGCATGTACCTGGCCATGAGCCGCCAGGCCGACCGCGAAGGATACCCGGAAGTGGCCGAGGCCTACAAGCGGATCGCCTTCGAAGAAGCCGAGCACGCCGCCAAGTTTGCCGAACTCCTGGGCGAGGTGGTGAAGGCCGACACCAAGGCCAACCTGGAGATGCGGGTAGCCGCAGAAAACGGGGCTTGCAGAGGGAAAAAGGAGCTGGCCACCAAGGCGAAGCAGCTCAACTACGACGCCATCCACGACACCGTCCACGAGATGTGCAAGGACGAAGCACGGCATGGGCAGGTGTTTGCCGGGCTGCTGAAGCGCTACTTCATCTAGAACGTGGGAGTTGATAACGAAAAGAGGGGACCGGTTGCCTGCAGCCGGCCCCCTCTTTTCGTTTCACGCTGTCAGCTCTCGGCAACCCGTACGGACCTAAATCTGCGCACCACCATGGGCACGATGAACATGGCGCCCAGGACGATCAGGACCGTCGTATTCGGGTCACGGAAATAGCTGTTCAGCCGCAGCGTCGTCACCGCGATGACGGTGAAATAGAGCATGTCGCCGGCGATGGCGAAGGCCCAGCCGGCGATGAAGCCGTGGCCGGCAGCTAGAGCCGCGGTGCGTCCGGTCATGGGATCGACGCCGAAGGAAACCATGACGAGCGCCAGGGGGCCGGCACCGGTCCCGACGAAATGGGCAGTGCTGCGAGCGGATGCCGCCTTCATGGCTGCACCGAAGCGGGTGAGAAACGGGATCTTCCCCGCCACCCAGGCGAGCCCCCTGAGGATCGGTTCGAAGGCAACGGCGAGGACGATGTCCGAAACCAGGTAGAGGGCGGCGGTGACGGGCCAGGCCACCCCCTTGGCCTGGGCGAGCAGAACGCCGGCTGGTATGCCGCCCCCGACGGGTATGAGGAAGAGCTTCAGTACGGAAAGTATGGCAGAATCTGCGGAGACGTGGGTGGGAAGAGACATTACAACATTTTCCATTCGTACAAAGATGATGTCGGCCGGCCCCTGCGTTGGAGCCACTGTCACAGCATAATGCAAATGGAGTTTTCTGCCAAGGGGCGAAAAGAGAGCAAAATTTTTTGGCCACGCCTGTAAACCTCAGGCGTCTTGGTGCGTTTAATTAATAAAGAAGAGAATCGACCGGCCATGACACCCATGGCAAAAATGAAAGGGAGCTGCAAGGCCTCGGAGGACGGTCATGAAAAAGTTCATGCGCATCGGACTTACCCTGCTGGTTGTGCTCATGGCAACCGGCCTGCCTGCCTACGCCCACGGCGGGCGCGGCCATGTGGGATTCGGCGTGTACGTGGGACCGGGATGGTGGGGGTGGCCCTCCCCCTACTCTTACCCCTATTACCCGTACTACTACAGCCAACCGCCAGTGGTCGTCGAACGGCAGCCTGACACGTACATCTACCAGGCTCCACAGAAGGACGAGCCCTATTATTGGTACTTCTGTAAAAACCCGGAAGGGTACTACCCCTATGTGAAAAAATGTCCGAGCGGGTGGCTGAAGGTCGTACCGCCTGCGGAACCGGAGGAGAGAGAGGAGTGACGACATGCTTGTCAAGCGGTTGCAGATATACGTAACGGCGGTGGCTTTGCTGGTCACCGGCGGCTGCGTTACCATGCCGACGGGACCGACGGTCATGGTGCTGCCGGCGCCGGGTAAGCCGTTCGAGCAGTTCCAGGTCGAGGACATGAACTGTCGGCGCTGGGCGGAACAGCAGGTCGGCATGGCACCGCAGGACGTGGCCAACCAGGACACGGCCACGGGGGCTGTGGTGGGAACCGCCATCGGCACGGGTGTCGGTGCGCTTCTGGGGGCGGCTTCGGGTCACGCCGGGACCGGGGCGGTCGTAGGTGCGGGGACCGGCCTGCTGGTGGGGACGGCAGCCGGGGCAAACTCCGGCCAGGTATCGGGATACGAGGCGCAGCGCCGCTATGACCATGCGTACGTGCAGTGCATGTATGCCAACGGGAACCAGGTACCGGGCCAGGTCTGGCAGCATCGCCGGACCCGCCGGTTGCCTCCTCCGCCCCCGGGCTATAACAGGGTGCCGCCGGATTATGTGCCAAGTGACGACGACTAGCGGCTCAGTTGAACAAAAAAAGGGCCAGGCTGCGTGCAGTAAGTAACGCAGCCTGGCCCTTTTCATGTACCGCACGTCCCGATGATCGTATCGAGGTGCCCTGAATACCTACTGGGGGCCCGGCTTCGGCTCCGGCAGCGTGAAGAAAAAAGTCGCGCCCTTCCCTTCCGCCCCCTCGCCCCAGACCCTTCCCCCGTGGCGGTGGATAATCCGCTGAACCGTTGCCAGCCCGATTCCGGTCCCGGGGAAGACGCGTGCGTTCGGAAGCCTCTGAAACGGTCTGAACAGCAGGTCCGCATCCTTCATGGCGAACCCGGCCCCGTTGTCACGCACGAAGAAAACCTGCTCCCCGTCGCGTGCCACCGCCCCGAACTCGATGTGGGCATCAGACACCATGCCCGTGTATTTCCATGCGTTGCCCAACAGGTTGTCGAGGAGGACCCTGAGCAGTTGCGGGTCGCCTTCGGCAACAAGATCGGGGCAAACGATGAATTCTGCCCGCCGGTCCGGCGCGGTCAGCATCAGCACGGAGGCAATCCGGCGGGCCGTCTCGCTCAGGTCCACGGCCTCCCGGCTGATGTCGGTCCGGGTGATGCGTGACAGGACCATCATATCACCGATCAGCCTGTCCATGGCCTCGTTCGTGTCGCAGATCACGTCGAGCAGGTACAGGCCCCTTTCCCCCAGGCTCGCTCCGAGCTCGTCACGCAGCAACTGTGCCGCGGAAAAGCTGTGACCGAGATAGCCCCGCATGTCGTGAGTGAGGGAATAACCGAAAGCTTCCAGCTCCCGGTTCGCCTCCGTCAGCTCCTCCGCCTTGCGCTGCAGCTCGCTTTCGAAACGCTTCTGCTCGGTCATGTCCCTGACGATACAAACGATGCTCCCCCGGTCTACGGCCGTAAGGGAAATCTCCTGGGGAAATGTTGACCCGTCGCGCCTCCTGCCGACCGCTTCGCCGCGCCATTCACCCTTGGTGAAGACCGCGGGGAACACATCCTCTTCAAACTCCTTGATTGCACAGCCATCGTAGAAGATGCGCCACGACATGCCGAGCACCTCGGTATGGTCGCCGTACCCGTGCAACCTCGCCTGGGATTCGTTCACGTATGCACACTGCTGACTGCCATCGAGGATGAAGATCCCATCCATCGAGGCATCCATGCCGGCCTGGTATTTCACCAGCGCGGTTTCCAGTTTTCCGTGCTTGAGCATGCGGCCGCAAGCGTAGGCGATGAACAGCAACAGTACGCTCATGAATGTCAGGTGTACGGCGATTTCCCGAGGATCGGGAGAGATGAACTGCCCGAGGACACTCCCTCCTTTTGCTTCCGCGTTGATGAAGCAAACAAGCAGATAAGCCAGGCTCATGAGCGCAACGCCTAGCGCAATTATTCGGCCGACATCGTTTCTGGGTGGGAATGTTCTCGCCATGCTGGTCACCTGAACTTCTCGTGAAAAGTAAAACAGCCGGGGCTGAAAGCATCGTTAGCGATGACATTTCGGCAACCCGGCTGTCTCGTAGAGACCCTGTAGGCTTTCCGCCCCGCCCTCGCGGGCGGTTGAGTATTATCGTCTACCATCTCTATTGTATGAGTATAGACAGATAAACATAATAGTTTCCTCATGTCAACAACTCTGTCCTAGCTTCCCGCGCCATTTTCAGGGAATGATCACGCGCCATAATGCTCGGATACCGGTACCGTTTGCCGCGGTGCGGGTTTTTCTTTTTGCAGGGCTGCGGCCTTTCAAGCTTTTCCCCCCGACCTTTCCTTTTTTACTCCCGCGGGCTTGACAGCTCACGAACTGCCGATACAATAGGACATAAATTATCCTCTTTATCTTTTTGTGGATAATGACGGTTTCCAAGTGCTGCATTCCGATCGCGACGTGGCCGGTTGCAGTCACTGCGACGCAGGGTAGACGACAAGACTAAA
>DATDMX010000148.1:0-2394 GCA_036518575.1 Geobacteraceae bacterium
AGGAGTTCGGCCGCCCCCTGCAACCCCAGGGACGGGTACGTCTTCCCCTGCCACGGGATTGCCAGGGGGGTCCAGCGGATGACGCCGTCCTCGTCGGGGAGAACGTTCATATGGGCGATGTGAGCCGCCGCCTGCTGCAACTCCGGGATGTTGGTCGTGCACCCGATCGCCCCGCCGCTGGCATTGAAATTGAAGGCTGCGGCAAGGGTCGTCGTTCCCGGCGCCCTGACCGCCCGGGCAAAGCCGGCGTCCGCGGCCGCGGTCTCCCTTTCCGGGAAGATCACGTCGAAGAGAACGGCCTTCGCCCCCCCTTCCGCGGTCCGGCGGAGAAAGGCAGAGAACTGCTCCCGGGACCAGGGAAAGCGGCCGAGCTCAGCGATGCTCCTGTCGTCGATGGCAACGATGGCGATCCGGGGGGACGGTGCGGCGCCGGTGCGCAGAGCCCTGACCCGCAGATCGTAGGTCCTCGACTCGAACACCTCCAGAAGTCCCGGCTGGGCGTAGTAGAGTACAAGCACGAAGATGGGCGCAAGGAAGGTTAAGAGCTGTATGTTGCGCATCTTTTTCATGGCGGTAAGGTACCAAACAAACAGTGTTCGTGTAAAGAGATTAGATTGCACATTCCGCATAAAAAGAACGGCCACCTCCGGGCGTTCGCACCGGGATCGGAAGCCGCGTCAAACCGTCGGATTCGGGCGAAAAACGCGTCGATTCCGCGAAAAAGGTGTACCTTTTGACAGAAATATGGTAATAACACCCGATTGCTTTCCCCTGCAGCGCCGTCCGCAGCCGTGACAGGATGGCCTGAACACTCCATCAACGAGGATGCACGAGGCGATGAAATCCTTCAAATACCCGATATCCCACGCACTCACATCATTCAATGGCGTGACCCCCGAACCCGTGAAAACACCGGCCGCAAAACCCGGCGCCAAGATCCACCACCTTCCCGCCTCCATCTGGAAAAAGAAGGAGGGGGAGGCGAAGTCCCCCCTCGACATTGCCATCGAGCGGAGCCGCGACTTCTTCTTCCGTGAGCAGCTCCCCGCCGGCTACTGGTGGGCAGAGCTCGAATCCAACGTCACCATCACCGCCGAGTACGTCATGCTCTTCCACTTTCTCGGTATGGTGGACCGGGAAAAAGAACGGAAGATGGCCAACTACCTCCTGCGGGAGCAGACCGCCGAGGGGTTCTGGACCATCTACTACGGCGGCCCGGGTGACCTCTCCACCACCATCGAGGCCTACTTCGCCCTCAAGCTTGCCGGGTACAGCGCCGATCACCCGGCCATGACCAAGGCCCGCGCCTTCATCCTGGAAAACGGCGGCATCATCAAGAGCCGGGTCTTCACGAAGATCTTCCTCGCCCTCTTCGGCGAGTTCTCCTGGCTCGGCGTCCCCTCCATGCCGATCGAGCTCATGCTCCTGCCCAACTGGGCATACCTGAACATGTACGAGTTCTCCAGCTGGTCCCGGGGCACCATTATCCCCCTCTCCATCGTCATGGCGGAGCGGCCGGTGCGCAAACTCCCCCCCAAGGCCCGGGTGCAGGAACTCTACGTGCGGCCACCGCGTCCCATCGACTACACCTTCACGAAGGAAGAGGGGATTCTCACCCTCAAGAACTTCTTCATCGGCGTTGACCACATGCTCAAGGTGTACGAGAAGAGCCCGATCCGTCCCTTCAAGAAGAAGGCGATGGCAGCGGCGGAGAAGTGGGTCCTGGAGCACCAGGAGGTCTCGGGTGACTGGGGCGGCATCCAGCCGGCCATGCTCAACTCGGTCCTGTCACTGCACTGCCTCGGCTACGCCAACGATCACCCGGCCGTGGCCAAGGGGCTGGAGGCCCTGGCCAACTTCTCCATCGAGGATGACAACGAGCTGGTCCTCCAGGCCTGCGTCTCGCCGGTCTGGGATACGGCCCTGGCCCTGAAGGCCCTTGTCGACTCCGGCGTGCCCAACGATCACCCGGCCGTGGTGAAGGCGGCCCAGTGGCTGCTGGACCGTGAGGTGCGCATTGCCGGCGACTGGAAGATCAAATCCCCTGACCTGGAGCCGGGCGGGTGGGCCTTCGAATTCCTCAACGACTGGTATCCGGACGTGGACGACTCAGGTTTCGTCATGCTCGCCATCAAGGACGTGAAGGTGGCGAACGGGAAGGCGAAGGCCGCGACCATCAAGCGGGGGATCAACTGGTGCCTCGGCATGCAGAGCAAGAACGGCGGCTGGGGAGCTTTCGACAAGGACAACACGAAGCACCTCCTCAACAAGATCCCCTTTGCCGACCTGGAGGCGCTCATCGACCCCCCGACTGCCGATCTTACCGGCCGGATGCTGGAACTCATGGGCAACTTCGGCTACGATCGGAATTTCCCGCCGGCGGTCCGCGCCCTC
>DATDMX010000149.1:0-8350 GCA_036518575.1 Geobacteraceae bacterium
TGACCACGCCAGCAAAGGCGTTGAAACGCTCTGCCGGCACGTAGTACTCCCGTACGTCTCCCTTCGTCGAAAGACAGGTAAACTCATCATAGCCTGCGCCAGGCCCGCCGCTTACCTCGACGGTGTACCCCTCGATACCGCTTCGCAGGACATGCTCCACCCTGTCGAGTGCCTCAAGGCGCCCCTTCACGATTACCCCAAGGCGATCACACACGGCTTCAACATCGGCAGTGATATGGGTACTGAAGAAGACTGTCTTCCCCCGCTCTTTCAGTCCCTTGATGACGTCCTTCACCAGTGCCCTGCCGATGGGATCGAGACCGCTCATTGGTTCATCGAGTATGTAGAGGTCCGGGTCGTGCAGCAAGGTCTGGGCAATGCCGAGGCGCTGGACCATCCCTTTGCTGTAGGAACGCATGGGGCGATCTGCCGCCTCCCGCAAGTCGAGCCGGTCGAGGACCTCATCGGTTTTGGCGGTAATCGTCCGGGCATCCATGCCGAAGGATGTGCCGACGAACGCAAGGTACTCGCGGGCGGTGAGAAAATCATAGAAGGCGGGGTTTTCCGGCAGGTAACCGACCGAACGACGAGCGGCGGCCTCAGTTACCGGGGTGCCGAAGAGGCGGGCTGTCCCCCCCGTCGGAGCGATGAGTCCCATGAGAATTTTTATGGTAGTACTCTTGCCGGCACCGTTAGGGCCGAGAAAACCGAACACTTCACCGACGGGAATGCTGAAGGACAACTCCCGCAGCGCCTCCACCCGTAATTGCTTCTTGCCGCGATAGACTTTCGAAAGTTTATCGATTTCTATGGGAAAGGTCATCCAATTGCCTCGTTAGCGATCTATTTTACGTGAAGCGCGCGCACCTGCAAAGGTAAAATTGCTCGTAGTCCGAACTTTGCCATTCTCATCAAGATAGAAACTGCCGCCATAGGGGTCGGCGGGCACGGACTTGAGATAACCGGCAGTTGCCAGCTCATCAAGTCTACCGGGGAGGCGACCGCTGGCACTGCGAAAAGAGTTGACTGCGTCCTGAATTTCCTTTGCGGCAACAAGTGCTCTCAAACGAAAGTCGTAGAACTTCTTCTCCTTGTCATCCTTGGCGGTCTTCCTCATGGTCTTGAGGAAGACAATGGCAAAGTTGTAGTCGTTCGCTTCATAGAAGTACCGTGCCGCAAGGGTGGCAAATTGCTGCTCCTGTGCCATCTCGGCCGCCTTCTTCATATACTCGCCCGCTTTCTTGTAATCCTTCAGGAAGTACCCGGCATTGAAACCGGCGAAGAACGGGAGCTGGTAATCCCACGTGCGGTATTTCATGCCGTATTCCAGCATGTTGTTCACTTCACGGTAGCGTCCGACATCCCAGGTAAAGACCGCCTGGGCAAAGTAGTAAGCGTCCACGTCATAGGGGTCGATGCGCAACCCCGTCTGCAGCAGCCTGAACATGCCCGCGTAATCGGGCTCTGAAGCATAGAGATTCTGCCCCTGAGCCTTGTCGATCAACTCTCCGAAATAGAGGATGACCTTGACGATGGCCCAGTCCGCCACGAGATAGCGCTGGTCGGCGGTAAGATACTTGACGGCGGTTGCTTCCGGCACATAGCCAACCTTTATCTGCACCGGCCTGCTCCTTAAATGCGAGGCAAAAGGAAAGACTATCAGGAGATAGCCGCACAATGACAGCAGGACCGCGAACTTCGTCACTCTCACGTCAGTTCTCTCCGGGAAAAAAGCCAGATGGCGAGAGCCAAGACGAAGGTAGTGTAGACGAGGAAGTAGCCGAGGGCAAAAAGAACGTGAGCCGAATCGAAGGGTATGGGATAAACGGCCTGGAGCTTGAAGTCAAAAGCACCAAAGTTGGGAATCACGTAATAAACCAGCTTGACAAGACCGCGCGAGAGCGCCGGCATTTCCTTCCCGTGGGCAGAAGAAACGAACTCGTACACCTCCTGGGAAGCAGAACCCGCCAGAAATATCGCCAGCGAGGCGAAGAACGGCATAAAAAAAGAGGTCGATACAGTCGTAACAAGGATGGCGATGGCGGCAAGCAGAAGGTACTTAAGGAGGTCCATGCCCATGGCGAGGGAGATCATTCCCCACTGGATTGGCGTGGGGGATGGATACTTGAGGCTACTGAGCGCAATGGCCGCAAAGGCACAGAGCCCGGCAAAAACGGCGCTCAATGCGAGAAAGAGCGCCACGCTCGCAAACTTTGCCAGCAGGTACTCCGCTCTTCCCGCCGGCAGGGAGAGTGCGGCGTAGGTGTAGCGTCGCTCAATGTCCCTCCATACCATGGTACTCCCGAGGAACAGGGCATAGACGAGGAGGATGAAGGAGACGAACGACAGCGACATGGTAACGGCGAGCTCCTGGATCTGACGCATGGAGAAGGAGCTGATCACCGGCACGAGCGCAATCAGGAAAAGGGAGACGGCTACGAGCGCCTGCAGGATTCGGTCACGCAGTATCCAGCGCAGGTTCACCGCCAGGAAAGGATACATATCAGGCTCCTCGGATGGCAGTCAAAAAAAAAGGGTGTGCGAGCACACCCTTTCCTCGGTGCCGATGTTTTTCTTACATGCTGGTATAGCCACTGGGAATCGTCGAGTCGGTCGGCGTGGTGGGGGCAGTGGGGGCAGCAGTACAGTTGCTCGTACCCGGGGTGACGACGAGGTAGCTAAGTCCGCCGTAAGCGCTCGTGGTGGCGTACTGCTTGTCGCCGGCCTGATGGGCCGTGCAGGCAGCCCAAGCATTGAAATCGGTGTTCTTCTGCGCGGAAATATTGACTTTCAGGGTCTGGTTGAACCCTTTCACGTTGGTGATGGTGACGGTAGTCGCGGCATACGCCTGAGAGGCGAACAGCATGGCCACAGCCAGAGTGAGAATAACTTTTTTCATACGGATAACCTCCATAGAGTATCGTTTTTTTCAGACAAGAGCGTTGGGTTCAGCAAACTAGTCGGGATAGGAGTTCGTGTCGGAATACATCGACTCCATGGCAGACTTGAAGTTCTTCAGGTCAGTCTGTGCGGCGGAGTTGTAGCCCCTGATACGGTAGGCGGCGAACTGGGGAATGGCCACTGCGGCCAGGATGCCGATGATCGCCACGACGATCAGCAGCTCGATCAGGGTGAAACCTTTTCTGCTCCTGAGTTTGTTCAACATAGATGTTCTCCTTTCAGTGATTAGTGCCCAGACGAGCAACAGCTCAGAGCTTTCAATTGATACCCTTGCAAGCCATATACCAACCACCACCCCACCCAAAAAGCGCCACTAATGTGGAACTTACAGACCACTGCCTTGAAATGCGGCCCCAAGATCAACAACAGAAAACGTCACCGCTGACAATTATTGTCAATCAGGAAAAGCGGTATGATCACCGTAGTAAGCCTCCATAGCTGCCTTGAAATTCTTCAGATCACTCTGGGCGGCAGCATTGTACCCCTTGAGCCGATATGATGCGTAACGCGGAATGGCAACTGCCGCAAGTATGCCGATAATGGCGACAGTGATTATCAGCTCGACTAAAGTGAAGCCTTTGCTGTTCATAGTGCCCCCTGCGGCCTGGCCCCGAAGTTCAGGGTTTGACCATTCTCGCCAACTCTCCGGCGACCCGTTCAATTACATCGTTCCAGTTGCCTCTTTCCTCTTGCCTGAAGATGCTCATGGTCGGGTACCAAGGTGAGTCCTTACGGTCGAGCATCCACCGCCATTCGCTCTCGTAACGGTTCAGAAGCCATATCGGCTTACCCAGCGCGCCGGCCAGGTGCGCAACAGAGGTGTCGACGCTGATCACCAGATCCAATTCGCTGACCAGCGCAGCGGTATCAAGGTAGTCGTCACACATGCCCATCCAGTCGAGACCACCCCAACCGAGCTTCTGCCACTGACCAGCGTCCTCCCCCTTCTGCAAGCTGACGAGCCGAACCCCCTCAATATGCGCTAGGTCGGAAAATCTATGTAGCGGCACGCTGCGCCAGGCATCATGGGCATACATCCTGTTACCCGCCCAGACAAGCCCAACCTTTATCCCCGGCAAGTTTGCCAGTCGGTTACGCCATCCCAGGCGCATCTCATCTGGCACGACAAGGTAGGGGACATCTGCAGGAATAGATTCCAGTCGTGTCTGCAAAAGATAAGGGAGGCTCATAATGGGGCAATGAAAGTCAACGTGCTCGACAGGCAAGACATCGGTCCCTGTAATCACGCCGTCAACGCTGGCTATTGACCGGAAGACGCGCGCCAGGTGCGGCTCGCAAGACACGGCAAGATACCTGTCACCTCTCAGCTTTAAAAGGGGCAGATACCTCATCATCATCAGACTGTCACCCGCACCCTGCTCCGTGACAACGAGCAGCGACCGCCCATCGAGAGGCTCGCCTGCCCAGCGTTTTCCCACACGTGTCGGACCAAACCGGGCAAGTGCCTTGGTGAAGGAATTTCGGACTTGGTCTTCCAGCCTTTGCTCGTAGAGCTCAAGCCCTTCTTCAAAATGGCCCTGGAGCAGATGCAACAACGAAAGGTTATATTTCAGAGATGCATTGCGTGGTTCGAGAGCAAGGGCCGACACATAAGCTTGTTCAGCCTCAGCTATGCGCCCCGAGTACTGGAAAACATTCCCCAGCCCGATGCAGGCCTCGGCAGATTCCGAATTCAGGGTCAGTGCCCGACGAAAGACGTCCTCCGCCTCATCGAGGCGCTCCTGGAGCACGAGAGCATTGCCGAGACCAATGTATGCCTTGCCGTAGCCCGGATTGAGGGCAAGGGACTGGCGATAAGCCTGCTCCGCCTCTGTTACTCGTCGTAACGCCAGAAGAACATTGCCAAGACCGATATATGCCTCACCTCGGTCCGGATTGAGGGCCAGCGTCCGACCATAAGCTTGTGCCGCTTCATCCAACTGGCCAGACAGCTCAAGAACACAGCCGAGAGCAAAATGTGCCTCGGCATAATCCGGGTTAAGCTCTAGTGCCTGAAGATAGCATTTTGCGGCCAATTCGTTCCGCCCGAGCGCCCTGAGGGCGTTGCCCCGATTGAAATGTGCCAGAGGGAAATCTGCCCTGAGAACCACAGCCTGCCGAAATGTGTGCTCGGCATCCTCCACTCGTCCCAAATCCATGAGAACGTTGCCAAAGTTGTTATGTATTTCGGCGCTCTCAGGCAAGAGCTTCAACGCCTGACGAAAAGCCTGTTCCGCGTCAGCCAGGTGGCCACGAAGGCGCAGAACATTACCCAGATTATTGTACGCCTCTGCATAGTCTGGCTTGAGAACGAGTGCCTGCCGATAAGCACGCTCCGCCTCTTCCAGTCGCCCAAGGGAGAGGAGCGTGTTGCCACCGTTCTTATACTTCTCTGCCGAATCCGGCGCCAGTGCCATGACCTTCCGGCTTATGGCTTCGGCCTCGGCAAGGTTTCCGGTGGTGTACTGGCGAAAAGCGGCGTCGATCAGGTCTTCCAATGATTCATGCTGACAGGTTGGCGATAATTTCACTTAGACAAGACTCCTGACAAAACTCGCCGCGGTGACCACGAAGGAACGAAGAGAAACTTGCGCACTCATGGTCAGTCCTCATCCATACCGAACTTCGCCAGGCGATAGCGGAAGGAACGAAAAGTCATACCAAGGAGCTCGGCTGCCCGTTTTTTGACGCCTCCGCTCTTTTCAAGGGCGAGGAGGAGAAACCGTTTTTCCAATCCGTCGAGATAGGCCTCAAGATTCATCCCTTCGTCGGGAAAATCAACGGTGCCGGACGTCTGAATCCTCTCGAAATTGGTTAGCCGCGGGGGGAAACACGTGACGGTAATCGTTTTACCCCCCAGAACGAGACAGCGCTCGACAAGGTTCTCCAACTCACGAACGTTCCCCGGAAAAGGATAGGACATCAGGACCTTGAGAGCCTCACTATCGATCACTTCGCCATGTTCGGGAACTGTTGCGTATTTTCGGTAGAAATGCTCCACGAGGAGAGGAATATCCTCCGTCCTCTCCCGAAGCGACGGCATGCGGACCTGTACCACGTTGACACGATAGAAAAGGTCCTCACGAAAGGACCCTTCTTTCACCTGCTCTTCGATATCCCGATTGGAGGCTGCGACCACGCGCACGTCGGCTTTTTGAACCTCGGTGCCCCCAACTCTTCTGAACTCCCGCTCCTGCAAAACCCGCAACAGCTTGGTCTGCATCTGGAGAGGGATTTCGCCTATCTCGTCGAGAAAGAGCGTTCCCCCTTCAGCTTGCTCGAAAAGCCCGGCCCTGTCGGCCGTAGCCCCGGTAAAGGAGCCTTTCTTGTGTCCGAAGAGTTCGCTCTCGATGAGAGTTTCAGGGATGGCGCCACAGTTGATGGCGACAAACGGTTTCTCCCTCCGCGGGCTGTTGTAGTGAATGGCCTTAGCCACGAGTTCCTTGCCCGTGCCACTTTCACCCAGGATGAGCACGTTCGCCATGCTCGGTGCGACTTTTTCGATGATCGTGTAGACATCGCGCATCTTCTTGCTTTTGCCCACGAGCCCGCCGAAGCTGAAGCGTTCCTGAATCTCCTGGCGCAAACGGGTATTCTCCCGCTGCAAATCCCGCTTCTCAAGGGCATTATGAACGAGCACCTTGATTTCCTCGACCCGGAATGGTTTGGCAATGTAATCGTAGGCACCAAGCTTCATCGCTTCCACCGCTTGTTCGGCCGTACTGAAGGCGGTCACCATGAGTACGGCAGTGTCAACTCTCAGCTTTTTGACCCTTTCGAGTAGTGCCAGACCATCCATTCCCGGCATATTGACATCGGAAATCACGAGATCGAAACTCTCGTTTTCGAGAAGTTGCAGTGCCTCCCCGGCACTTGACACCGCGTCAGCCCTGTAGCCCTCCCTCTCCAGAAGGATGGACAGAAATTCGCGCATACTCAGTTCATCATCGACGACTAATATTCGTGGCTGCATGCCCCTACCTTTTCAATCAGATGTTGTTTGCAGAGGGAGAAACATGGTGAATCGCGTCCCCTCGCCCCGAACGGAATCGACGAAGATGACCCCACCGTGGGCCTCGACGATGCGGTAAACGATCGCGAGTCCAAGCCCGGTCCCCCCCTGCTTCGTCGTAAAAAACGGCTCGAAGACCTTGCTGACATTTTCTCCCGTCATGCCACAGCCGTTATCCTTCACCTCCACTTTTGTCATGTCGCCGAGTTCAACTCCGGTGTAATCGGCGTTGACAACCGAACAGACAATGGAGACCTCCCCCCCTCCGGGCATGGCCTCAGCAGCATTTACCGCAAGGTTCCAGAAAACCTGCTGCAGCTGGTTACGGTCTGCTTCTATGGCCAAATCCTGCGGGCACGCAATGCTGATGGCCACCTTCTCGAACCGCTGGTCGCTCTTCAGGAGATCTGTCAGGTCCGTCATGAACTGATGAAAGCGTACGGTACTCTTCATCGGCTGGACCGGGCGAGCATAGGCGAGGAATTCACTGATAAGGCCGTTGAGCCTGTCCGTTTCCCTCATAACTATCTGCAGGAGTTTCTTGTCTTTTGCCGCTACCGTTTCCCCTTGAGCGATCAACTGTACAGACCCGCTTATGGAGGCAAGAGGATTGCGGACCTCATGGGCAATCCGGGCCGACAGCTCCCCGATGGCGGCCAGACGGTCAGCCTTCTTCAATTCGGCCTCCATACGCTTAAACTGCGTCAGGTCCTGAAAGTTGATCAATCCCCCTTCCCTGTTCCCATCCCTGTCAGTGAAGGGAACGGAGTTCACGCCAAAAATCAGATTTCCCTTCGGTGACTCATACGCCACTTCTCCCCGATAAGGAGTAAAAGTCGCCCGCACAACGTTTCTGAATACCGGGACTACCTCCTCCAGAGGCTGGTCGTACGCCTCTTCGAGAGAGATACCCGTAAGCTCGGATGCGTACCGATTGAAAACCCGAATCCGTCCCACATTATTGACCGTGATCAGACCGCTGTTGAGATTGGTGACAATGAGGCTGTTTAATCGCTCCAGCTCTTCATAGTTGATCGCCTTCTCGTGAAGAGCCGTCTCGCTTGTTATGGCACGCTCGGCCAGATAACCGGTAACGAATGCAGTCAGATAGAACGAGACAATATTTATGAATATCGTGTAAAGGATGTGGGTGGCGCCATACTGCTGGGCTGAGAGAGAATGAAGGCCCAGCGCCTCCAGCTTCCCGTAGTACTGCAGGTCGACCAATGCACCATACAGGATGCCGCACAGCGAGGCAGTGTAGATGGCTTCGCGGCGTGCCAGGAGAAAGCTCGCATTGATGATCGACAGAATGTAGAGAAATGAGTAGGGAGAGCTGATGCCGCCGGTCAATACGATGAGCAGCGTCACCAGAAG
>DATDMX010000150.1:0-2057 GCA_036518575.1 Geobacteraceae bacterium
CTCGTGGAAGGTCACAGTCGCAAAGCGGTCGAAGTCTTCTGCTACTCCGACGTCGCCGCTCCCGATGCCACGACGTTTATCCTGCGCACGCTCGCCGACAACTGGCGGGACGTACATGAGATGGACGACCGGTCACTGGCCGACATGATCCGGGCAGACAGGATCGACATCCTCGTCGACCTTGCAGGCCATTCGGCCGGCAACCGTCTCAGCATGTTCGCCCTGAAGCCAGCCCCGGTGCAGGCAAGCTGGCTCGGCTACCCGGCCACCACCGGACTTTCCGCCATCGACTACCGGATTACCGACGCCATTGCCGACCCCGAAGGGGAAGCGGATCTTGTCCACGCGGAAAAACTCCTGCGGCTTCCCGACGGATTCCTGTGCTACGCGCCGCCGGAACATGCGCCTGCCGTCTCCCCTCCCCCCTGCGAAACAGCGGGACACATAACCTTTGGCACCTTCAACAATCCCGCAAAGATTTCACCCGAAGCGATTGGGATGTGGGCGTCCATCCTCAGCGCCCTCCCCACGTCTCGTCTCCTCCTGAAGAACAAGATATTTCGCGAGGACAAAACCCGCGCCATGTTCCTCGCGCTCTTCGAGGACGCCGGCATCCCCTCCCACCGTGTCACGTGCCTTGCCCACACGGCCTCCTCCGGTGCCCATCTGGAAACATACCGCAGTCTCGACATCTCCCTCGACACCTACCCCTATAACGGCACGACCACCACCTGTGAATCCCTGTGGATGGGCGTTCCCGTCATCACGCTCATGGGCGATCGCCACGCATCCAGGGTCAGCGCCAGCATCCTGACCCGCCTTAGGCTCGATGATCTCATTGCGGGGTCAGAAGAAGAGTATGTGGAGATTGCCCTGAGGCTCGCCGCAGACGCCGGGAGACTTCTGTCTCTGCGCAAAGGGCTGCGCAAAACGATGAAATCCTCTCCCCTGTGCGATCGTCGCCGCTTTTCCCTCCAGATGGAAGAGGCATACCGGTGCATGGCGAACGAATGCTTCGCCGCCCGAACAGATTGACTTAATCGTCAAAAGCACTTACTATCGGTACCGTTCGGGCCGACAAGCCTCTCCGATGTTGCGCTCTCGCACGGTACCGGGGAGTGTCCGAACAATTTCGAGCGTCCGCCCCCAGGAGCAAGATATGAGTGATTCCCCGGACCATTCGGCCCGTCGGGATGCGTACAAGAAAGAAGGCATCGCCTGGTGCCTCTCACTCATCGCGGCAATCGCGACCTTCATCGGCCTCGCCTTTCTGGTGGATCGTACCTACCATCCCGACACGGCTTCCGCCATCGAACGTGCGAGTGAACTGTCCATCATCCATTCTTCGGCGTTCCATCCCGAGCCGAAGGAAAAGGCCCTCTTTCTCCTCGGCGTGGTGACGATCCCGCTGGCTTTCACCGGTTTTTACCTCCTTTTCAGGAAAGTTCTCACCACTTTTTCTTCGGTAACGTTGAGGCGCCTCTTTGCACCGATCCTCATCGTCTCCCTCCTCACGGTGGTCGTCGCTGGCTACGCCGGCCTCATGGCGGCCAACCCGTTTCACCTCGATGCACCCAACAGCCACGATGAAGTGGCTCTCTCCAACCTGCAGTTCTATTTCATTGACACCTTTCTCTATGTGCATCCTGCCCTCTACACATTCCTCTTCTTCCCGCTCGCAGCCCTGCTTCTCTGGTACCGTGAACCACTGTGGCAACGGCTGCCACCGCTGGCGGAAAGAGTCGCCGGATGGCTCTGCTATGGCTGGTGCGGCGGGCTTGTCGTGCTCGTGCTGACAATCCACGTCTTCCGATTTCCCTACACCTACCCCAACAAGTACGACTTCAGCGCCGTCTACTACTCCATGGTTCAGGTGTTCGGCGGGGCTCCCCTCCTCGTGGACGGCTTTACCAACACCTATGGACTCTATCCCCACTTCCTCGTGCCGATTTTCAAGCTGACGGGGCTTAGCGTTTTGACCTTTTCCGGCGTCATGGCCGTACTCGATGCCATCTGCTTCGGGCTCCTTTTCTTGACGCTGCGGCGGCAGCTACGCA
>DATDMX010000151.1:0-2002 GCA_036518575.1 Geobacteraceae bacterium
TGGAAGAGGCGCTGCGGGTGGACAAGTCAAAGACCAACATCCTGAAGATTTCGGAGCTGGGGCTCGTGGAGATGACCAGGAAAAGGGTGCGGGAGTCCATCGGCCGCATGATGTGCGAGCCCTGCCCCTATTGCGAAGGCCGAGGCTACGTGAAATCCAAGACCACGGTCTGCCACGAGATCTTCCGCGAGCTGCGCCGCGAGATGCTCGATATCCGCGGAACCAAGGTGATGCTCACCGTTCACCCGCAGGTGGCCGACCTTCTCTACGACGAGGAGCGCAAGGGGCTCGAGGAACTGGAGAAGAAGTTCAAGAAGCGCATCACCGTGCGGGCGAAGCCGGGGTTTCACCAAGAACAGTTCGAAATTGCCATTTCGTGAAACGCTTGCGGTCAGCACTCGCGGCTCACAATAAATATAAAAAGAGGGATGATTAAGTATGCTCGGAACACCGTTGAAGAAAAGCGCCACGAAACTGATGCTCCTGGGCTCGGGAGAGCTGGGCAAGGAGGTGGTCATCGAGGCGCAGCGCCTGGGGGTCGAGGTGATCGCGGTGGACCGCTACACCGACGCCCCGGCCATGCAGGTGGCCCACCGAAGCCACGTGATCTCCATGCTCGACCGCAAGGAACTGGAGCGGGTCGTGCGGCTGGAAAAGCCCGATTTCATCGTGCCGGAGATAGAGGCCATCGACACCCGTTACCTCCTGGAGTTGGAAGGAGAGGGATTCACCGTTATTCCCACCGCCCGCGCCACCAACCTCACCATGAACCGGGAGGGGATCAGACGGCTTGCCGCCGAGGAGCTCAAGCTTCCGACGGCCGCCTACCGTTTTGCCGCCTCGCCGGAAGAGTTTCGCAGCGCCGTTACCGCTATCGGCCTTCCCTGCGTGGTGAAGCCGATCATGAGCTCTTCGGGTAAAGGGCAGAGCGTGGTGCGGGGCGAGGACGAGCTCGACCATGCCTGGAGCTACGCCATGGAGGGGGCGCGGGGCGCCTCCGACCGGGTGATCGTCGAAGAATTCATCCCATTCGACTACGAGATAACGCTCCTCACGGTGCGCCATGCGGGTGGGACCGCCTTCTGTCCCCCCATCGGCCACGTGCAGATCAAGGGGGACTACCACGAATCGTGGCAGCCCATGGCCATGGCGCCCGAAGCCCTCACCGAAGCGCAGCGCCAGGCGCAGGCCGTGACCGATGCCCTCGGCGGCCGCGGCATTTTCGGCGTAGAACTCTTCATCAAGGGGGAGGAGGTCTATTTCAGCGAGGTCTCCCCGCGGCCCCATGATACCGGCATGGTGACCATGGTCTCCCAGAACATGTCCGAATTCGAGCTGCACGTCCGGGCCGTTCTCGGGCTTCCGGTCCCTGAAGTGACGAACCTTGCCCCGGCCGCCTCCCACGTGGTTCTCGCCACCGAGCATCACGACGATGTCGCCTACGAAGGAATAGATGCGGCGCTCTCGGTCCCCGACACGAAGCTGCGCCTCTTCGGCAAGCCGGACACCCGGCCCGGCCGGCGCATGGGCGTGGCGCTCTCCCTGGGAAGGGACACCGGCGAGGCCCGTCAACGGGCAGAAGAGGCGGCGCACGCCGTGAAGATCGTTACGCCGACATAAGTAACTTCCATCACCGACCATGATCGAGGAGATTGTCATGGAGTTTGCCGCCAAAGTTGCGGAAGTGCCCGCCTGGGAGAAAAAAACGGTTTCGGTCGCTGGCCAGGAGATCCTTCTCGTCAACTCGCACGGCACGATCTACGCTTGTGAAACCGAGTGTCCCCACCAGGGAGCAGCTCTTTCCGCCGCCCTGCTGAAGGAGGCCGGGCAGATCACCTGCGCCCGCCACGGCTGGCATTTTGACCTGAGAACGGGAGCTTGCAGAGAATTCCCCGACTACACACTCAAGGTCTATCCCGTCGAGATTCGCGGGGAGGATATCTTTGTGGATGTTGGGTGAGGGAAGGCTTAGCTGGAATAACAGGGTAAAGAAAAAGGGCCC
>DATDMX010000152.1:0-2042 GCA_036518575.1 Geobacteraceae bacterium
TCGGCAATGGTGGCAATCACACCGGTAAGGGTCGGAAAGGACCGCGGCAGAACGATGCCAAGCCGTGGGCACAGTTCCCATGCCGCCGCCAGCAGCAGAAACAGTGCTAACCTTGCCGTTGTCTTATTCATAGCAACCCCCGTGGGTATGTATCGGTGTACGTGTACATCTATATACCGGCTCATTCATCCACCGAGCTCCCCAGGTGGCGCGCGTGCGTACCTTCTTCCGGGCCGGCCAGCTCGGCGGCTCTCCTGGTGTTGGTCTTATGGATCTCGTAACTGCCGGCAGCGAGAAACAGAAGGAGCACGGAAGCAAAGGCCACCGCCGCAGCCGGTCGCGGCCGCCATGATACTCTTCTCCCCCCTGCAGGCTCTTTCGTGAGGAAGGTCACCCCCTCCTTCCAAGAAAAGAGATTTCTCTCCGTGGCCATGAGGAAGCGGTTCAAAAGAAAGCCGGTGACGACGATAACCACGGCACCCGCATACATTTTGGGTATCTCGAAATTCATGGCCGAATTGTGGACGAGCCACCCGAGGCCGGAGATGGCGTTCAGCATTTCCACCGCGATCAGGATGAAAAAGGTGAGGCCGGCGCTGATCCGTATCCCCACGAAGACGGTCGGCAGTGCCGAGGGGATGATGACCTTGGCGAGAAGTTCGCCATCGGATATGCCCATGGAGGCAGCAGCCTTCAGGTGCAGGGGATCGACATTACGCACGCCGGTGATGGTGTAGAAAAGGACGGGCCACAGCGAAACCCAGGCAATCAATGCGAACTTGGCCGTTTCGCCGTAGCCGAAGAACAGGGTGAACGCCATCATGAGAAGAAAGGGATTCACCTGGCTCAGCACACGCAGAAAGGGATCGATGGCCTCGGCAACCGGCACCAGCCAGCGCCCGAGGATAAAACCAAGCGGAAGCCCCACGACGAGCGCAAGCAGGAGCCCGCCCACGCCGCGCACCGAGCTGATCGCCAGGTTGCCGACGAGCTCTCCATCGACAAGGAGGCGTGGGATTTCCGCGAGCACCGAGGAGAGAGGGGGAAGAAAGTAGGCATCCACCCACTTCAGCCTCGCCGCCGTTTCCCACAAAGCGAGAAAGACGACTACCCCCGAGGAGCGAAGAAGAAAACGGTTTATGCCCGAAGTGGCGATGGACATGATCTTCTCCGTCAAAGCGCAGCAGACGGCGCAATGGCATCCGCCACGGAGGGGACATGCGTCTGGAACGGCCTCTCCCCCTCGCTTCGATCCTGGAGGAGATTCCAGATCTTGTGCCGTATCCAGCCGAACTCTGCCGAAGACCTCAGATCGCTGTTGCTTCGCGGCCGTGGCAAGTCGATCTTTACCACCTCCCGCACGGTGCCGGGAGTCCCGGTGAATACAACCACCCGATCCGCGAGAAACACCGCCTCTTCGATACTGTGGGTGACGAAGATGATGGTCTTCTTCGTCTCGTTCCAGATGCGCAGAAGCTCATCCTGGAGGCCTTCCCGCGTCAGGGCGTCGACTGCTGCAAAGGGCTCGTCCATGAGGAGGACATCCGGGTCGCAGGCAAGAGCCCGGGCAAGGGCCACCCGCTGCTTCATGCCGCCGGAAAGCTCGTGGGGATAGTGGTCTTCGAACCCCTCAAGCCCCACGAGCGCCACGAAACGGCTGCTTGTGGCCCTGCGCTCGTCCTTGGGGAGCTTCTTTATCTCCAGTCCGAATTCCACATTTTCGCGCACGGTCCGCCAGGGAAAGAGCGCATACCCCTGGAGAACGATGCCCCGGTCGAGGGCCGGCCCGGTGATCTTCCTGCCGTCGATGAAGGCTGCGCCGCCCGTTGGCCGGGTGAGCCCGGCGAGGATGTCGAGAAGCGTCGACTTGCCGCAACCAGTGGGACCGACCAGGGCCAGAAACTCACCCTGCCTCACGTGCAGGTCGATCCCCTCCAGCGCCACGAACTCCCGCGCCTCGACACCTCTCCCCTTGTGCAGAGGGAAGATGTGGCTAACCCCTTTGACGACGATTTTATCGTCTGCATCTCCGCTCTGTGTAC
>DATDMX010000153.1:0-4552 GCA_036518575.1 Geobacteraceae bacterium
GAGGTGCTTCATCGCAACCTGCAGACGCTCCTCGGCAAAGGGCATGGTGCGGGGACGCATGACAAGGTGCACCTGCGGGGTTGTGCCGCGCTGGACGGCTGGGAGAAGCTGGGCCGCGTGCTGGAGGTGGACCAGACCCCCATCGGCCGGACCCCCCGGTCGTGCCCGGCAACGTATGTCGGCTTCTGGGACGCCATCCGCAAGCTTTATGCCGGGACCCCCGAGGCCAGGATGCGCGGTTACGTGGCATCGCGCTTTTCCTTCAACGTGGCCGGCGGGCGTTGTCCGGCCTGTGAGGGGCAGGGGGTGAAGACCATCGAGATGAGCTTTCTCCCCGACGTGAAGGTCCCCTGCGAGGCCTGCGGCGGGGCCCGCTTTACCCCCGAAACCCTCATGGTGCGCTACAAGGGGAAGAGCATCGGCGAATGCCTTGCCATGAACGTGGACGAGGTGGTCGGCTTCTTCGCCACCCATCCGGCCATTCACCGACCCCTGAGCCTCCTCAGCGAGGTGGGGCTCGGCTACCTGACGCTCGGCCAGCAGAGCCCGACGCTCTCCGGGGGGGAGGCGCAGCGGATCAAACTCGTGGCGGAGCTCGCGAAGGCGCGGGGGACGGCGGACGACGGGGGCACGAGTCGTGTCGTGGCGCTACGCCCGAACTCCACCCTCTACCTTCTCGATGAGCCCACCATCGGCCTGCACATGGCCGACGTGGAGAAGCTCGTGCGCGTGCTGCACCGGCTCGTGGCCGCGGGGAACAGCGTGGTGGTCATCGAACACAACCTCGACGTGATTGCGGAAGCCGACTGGGTGCTCGATCTCGGGCCGGAGGGAGGAGAGGGCGGCGGTCGGGTCGTGGTGGCGGGGACGCCGGAAGACGTGGCGCGCTCCCGGAAGAGTTCGCATACGGGGAGAATTCTGAACGAGTTCCTGAGGGAGCGGGGGCGGAAGAGGTGAGGCGAGCACAATCAGGCGATGGTCACTGCTTCCCCGAAACGACAACCATCCTTCCCCGACCGCACGACCGAGGTGCACTATCACAACCTTTAGTGCAGTGACAAAAGAAAAACGGCCCGTAACAACGGACCGTTTTTCTTTATTCGTATGCTTAAACTGCTAAGGGCGAGGCCCCCGCTCATTCCTTACCGGTGGCGTTACTCATGCCAGCCTCGATATTGGTGATGTCCTTCATGTTGGTCGTGTCCATGTCCACATTGGCGCTGAGGCCGAATGCTTCCTCCGTAAGAATGTAGATGACACCCGTCTCCGTATCCTGCCAGAGGATATTGGGCGGGGTGAAGCTGCCGCTACGCAGGAGCAGCCCCGCTTTCGGCGAGGATTCTGTCGGTGGTTGCTTCTTGGTGCTGTCGGCATCCTTGTTCACGAACTCGTAATTGACCGATTCCACGAGTTTTCCGGTCTTGTCCTTGAAGTAGGCGGAAACGGTGATGATCTTTTTCGCCATGAGGGACGAGAGAAAGGATGATGGCCAAGGACCCCGAGTTCCCGCTTCCGGCGCTTTGCCCCCGTCGTCTTTGTCGAAGGCAAAGCAGGCGTCCGCTTTCGCGCCCCGGTACGGATGCCGTTCGGAGAAGCATACCACCCGCTTTTCCTTGGCAATCCGCTGGTTGACGCCCTCCTTGAACGACGCGATCTCTACTCCCGTTAGTTCGTTGCGCGCGGTTCCGTGCATCGTCTGCCGCAGATCGGTCAGAAACTGACGGTCCCATTTGACAGTGATGGGGATCGTCGCCTTCGTCCTCCCCGTGGCCGGATCCTTTAACTCGGCTTCAGGGCTTCCCACCGCGAAGTTGTAGGCCTTCTCGGGATAGGCGGCGAGCACCCGGTCGCTCCCCGCAAGCACCGCACTGTCCTCTTGTTTGACGTAAATCTTTGGAGGTGCGCTGACACTCTCCTCCTTCTTTACGGGGACGAGGAGCGCTTCGAGCTTTTTCTTCAGGGCGGTCGCGGCAATCTGGACTTCGACCCTGGCGGTGGAGAGGCCGTCTTCGTTCATCTCCTGGGAAACGATGCGGGAGTCGAGAATGTACTTGGCGTTGTACCTGAGGATTTCGTCTTTCAGTAGTTGCCCTTTATCCACCATGGTGTCGGAGGACACATAGAACCCGATGGCCTGCTCGACGGCGTTGCGCAGGGCGTTTTGCTTGGCCTTATACCTGTCGACCCCCACTCCGCTGGCGATGACTGTTTCGGTCTTGTCCTGCTCGTCGGCAAATGAGGCATTCGTGCCCGCCATGACGAGCACCGCAAGAAGCGCTGCGAGAAACTTCATGTTCCCCCCCTTGGGCAGTGTTCATTTCATGCGATGGCCGGGGCAGGGTGGCGATGGGAAAAGAGGACAGCAGACGGCCCTGGCCCGGGTGTAGAAGTGGTACATCTCCTTGTTTTCAATACACTATGACGGTGGTTTTCGCAAGGGCAAACGCATGGAGAGGGCGCGGGAAATGAGAAAAGCGAACCCTGAGGCATGAGGTGCAGGGTCCGCTTTCTGCGGCCGGAGAGAGAAAGATAGCCTGTTAATGGTCGTGGTAGCCGAGAACCACCAGAATGCAGCTTCCATCGGCGATGACGTTGATGCCGTGCTCCCTGCATTTGGCAACGGCAGCGGCGCTTTCGGCCCCCGGCTGCATCCAGATGTTGGTGATTCCATTTCCGATGGCGACATCCACGAGCTTTTCGGTCACCGCCGGCGGTGTAATCATGGAGATGCTCTTCACATCCGGCGGAAGGTCAAGGATGGTGTTCACGCAGGGAACTCCTTCGATTTCCCGTTCCTTCGGGTTGACCGGGATTGCCTTTTTCCCGTTCTGCTGGTAGCAACGGAGAACCTTGTTGCCGTATTTATGGCGGTCGGTAGAGGCCCCTACCACCCCGAATGCGGGTGAAGCGAGGAACCGGTCTATATTTTCTTTAGTCGTCATCATTTCCTCCTGTTTCGGCTTTTGTCGCAGGTCTTGCGACGATCTGACTTACGTCCAAGTATGCTCTAGGGATTCAGAAATTGCAAGGTGCGGCCGTCTCACAGTCCTGCGCAGTGTCGAAGAATGCTGATTGTTAATTAACTGCAAAAGTTGGTTAATTAACCGGAAGGGTGAAAAGTGTTGAAGTCCGCAAAATTGTTGTATAATATGTCACAAAGTCCCAACAGGGAACGGCACAACTGAATAGTACCGATGGTACACGATAATACTAAACCATCCGCGAGGATGGGACGGAAAGCCCACAGGGTCTCACGCAGACAGCCGGGTTGCCGAAATATCACGGAGAGAGGCAATCCGGCTTCTATGTCGGGTAACCCTCACTGCACGGGAATTCCGGGAGATTTTGCATGTTCACCTTGAACAGTGCTCTTCATTTTATCGATACCGCCGGAGCGCATGTCGTGACCGTCTACCAGTCGGCGTCTCCCCTTACCGTGCCCCTTGCAGGCCTCCCACCCGAGCGTTGCGAAGCATATATCTGCGCCATCAAGAAAAATGATCTCGTCCAGGTCTACGTGGCCCTTCTCACGAGCAGCAACAAGGTTCTCGTCTATGTCGACTCGCGTCCGCCGGTGAGGGAGTCGGCCCTCCCCGGGGTTCTCAAGGAAGCGATCACCTTTGCCGAGGGAATGGGCTTTCAGCCGGAGGAGATGAACCTCAACTACAGTGCGGCCATGCGTGAGGTCGTGGTACGCGGTCTCAAGGTTTTCTGTCCTCCAAAGGTTGTGAAGAAGCCGGTCCCGCGAAGGGGGACTGCTGCCACCGTTCCGTTGCGCGGGCACGAAAAAATAGCCGATGTCCCGCCCGCAAAGACAGAGCAGCAGGTGAAGGAGGAGTCAAAGCCTGCACCTGCCGCCGAAAAGGCTCCTGAGCCGGTGCGGCACGGAAAGCCGGGAGACGAGGCTGCGGCATTGCGGATGGAGCTCGTGCGCCTGTCTGCCGAAATGACGGCGGCAGAGAATTCAGCCAGGCAGGTGCTTGTTGCCACGAAGAACGAGTTGAACGAAGTGAGAGCCGAGAAGGAAGCCCTTGCTCTAAGGGTCGAAGAATTCACCACGGCTGCAGAGCAGGCGGCGGAAGAGTTGGCGGCGGCCCATGGTGAAGCTCATGCCTTGAGAACCGAGAAGGCCGCGCTCCAGCGGCACATGGAGGAAGAACTCGCGACGGTTCGCGGCGAGCTTGCCGCTCTCGGTCAGGATAAGGACGCGGAGACCAAGGCCGGCAACCGGGCCATGGCCGCCCTGCAGGAGGAGCTGGCTCGGCTCAGGAATGAAAAGGCTTCCGCCGCTGCAAAGGGCGAAGAACTGACCTCTCTGCATCAAGCCGCGCAGAAGGAGCTTGAGGCGATCAGGGTCGAGTTGGCGGATGCCGTCAAGAAGGGCGAGAATGCGGGGAAGCGCGCCGCGGAGGAAATGGCATCCCTTCGTGTGGAGCTGGAAAAGAGTGTCGCGGCGAAATCGCTGGCTGAAGGGAAGGCGGCTGAGCTGGACGAACTCTCCCGCAAAGGGGAGGCCCGGCTGACCGAGCTGGAGACGGATCTGGAGCGGCTC
>DATDMX010000154.1:0-10804 GCA_036518575.1 Geobacteraceae bacterium
AGGAAATCGGCGCATCGCTTGACGCTGCTCTCCGCTCGCTCCCTCTCAGGCAGCGCCAAGCTTTCCTCTTGCGGGTGTGGGAGGAGCTTGACGTAGCGCAGACCGCCTTTGTCATGGGGTGCTCGGCGGGAAGCGTCAAGACGCACCTGTCACGGGCCGTGAGGGCCCTGCGGAAAATGCTGAAGGACTATGAGCCATGATGGTGAACGACAACGAAAAGAACTTATGCGAACGAATCAAACGCGAGCTCGACGCCCGGACGGAACGGCTCGACGGCGCGTCGCTGCGCCATCTGAAAGAGGCAAGGGAACGTGCGACCATGGCCGGGATCGGTCGGGGTAGATGCCACTTTGCTTTCTTTCCCTCCGTTCCGCGCTGGCTCACGGCAGGCGGTATTGCCGCGACGGCGGCCGTTGTGACGGCTGTTTCTTTCTGGCTCGTTACACCTCGCAAGACCATCGTGGTGAAACATGCCGAGGATCTGGAGATCATGACCACCCAGGAGCACCTGGAGCTTTACAGCGACCTGGAGTTTTACCGTTGGTTGGCAAACGATGAAGAATCCCGCTAGCATAGCGGCGCTTATCCTGGCTCTTTTCGTCGGCGGTGCCGTGCCCCGCGCCTTCGGCGGAAATGCTCCACTCGCCTGGGAACAGCTGTCGCGGGAAGAGCAACAGGTGCTTCGCCCCTTCAGGGATCGCTGGGACACTCTTTCCCCCGAGCGCAGGGAACGCCTCCACGAGGGGGCCGAGCGCTGGCAGCGGATGAGCCCTGAGGAGCGCCGGCAGGCCGCGGAGCGTTTCCGGAAATGGCGCGCCCTCCCGTCTCCCCAGCGTGAGGTTATCAGACGACGCTACGGCGAGTTTCGCACCATGTCGCCTGAAGAACAGGAACGAATTCGGAACAGGTTCACGTGGTTCCGGCAGCTTCCCCCCGAGGAGCGCCGTGTTTTGCGTGAGAAATGGGAGAAAATGACACCGCCGGAGCGGCACGAGCTGCGGCAGCGGCTGCGCACCATGACGCCGGCCGAGCGCAGGAATTTTCTGCTCAAGTGAAAGGGGGACGGCGGGTTATTCAATGGGTGCCGCATCGTGGTGGAGGGCGATCGGTAGAGTGAAATAGAACGTCGCGCCGTTGCCCGCCTCTCCTTCGGCCCAGACCCTGCCGCCGTGGCGAACGATGATCCTTTGCACGGTAGCGAGGCCGATTCCCATGCCTTCGAACTCTTCGGGCGAGTGAAGTCGACGGAAGGGGCGGAAAAGCTCCGTTGCCCGATCCCCGTCAAAACCGGCGCCGTTGTCGCGAACGAAGAAAGCCCTTGCCCCGTTGTGAGCGGCGGTACCGAACTCGATCCGGGCGGCGGCCTGGTTGCGGGTATACTTCCACGCGTTTCCCAGCAAGTTTTCCAGCACGGATGTCAGGAGTCCCGGGTCTCCCTCTGCACTGATGTCCGACTCGATTACCCATTCGACCTTTCTTTCGGGGTGCTTTACGCTCAGCCAGAGAAGGACTTCGTGGGCGAGAGAGGTCAAGTCTATTTTTTCCCGCCTCAGTTCGGCTCGCGAAACCCGCGAAAGGAGGAGCATGGCATTGAGGAGCTCTTCCATACGCTCGATCGACTTGCAGATGGTTGTCACCATGAAGCGGCCAGTTTCGTCCAACCCGTCGGCACAATCGTCCGCCAGGGTCTGTGCCGCCGCATAAATACTCGTCAACGGTGTCTTGAGATCGTGCGAAAGGGAGTAGCTGAAGGCCTCCAGTTCCCGGTTCATGGCGGTCAGTTCGGCGGCCCGGCGCTGCAGGGCTGCGTTCAGGCGGTAGATCTCCCCCTCGTTCTCCTTATGCTCGGTAACGTCCCGCACGAGCTCGATGCCCGCAACGATCTCTCCTGACGCGTCACGTAGCGGCGAGGCCGTGATCTCGAGATACATGGGCTTTCCCCCGATGAGATTCGTTTTTTCGATGGTGTGAACCCTCCCGTCGCTAAAGGCCAGGGCCACAGCACATTCGGGGCAGACCGCATCGCGGTGCGAATAGGCCTCATAGCAGAATTTCCCCTCGTGACTGCCGATTCTCTCTTTGTGAATCCTGTTCTGGTAGAGAACCTTGAACTCCCGGTCCTGAATACTTATGCCCTCTCCGATGGCGGCAATTATTGCCTCGGTGCGCGCCCTCTCGTTCTCCGCCCTGGTCACCGCAGCCTGAAGCGCCGCCCGCTTCCTGTCAAGGGTGGCGGTCATCTCGTTGAATGCCACGGCAAGCGTGCCGATTTCATCTTCGGCGCTAATGGCGATCAGCCGTTCATCCCCTGTTTTTTCCGGTAGAGATTTCACGTGTGCGGTCATGGCGACGAGCGGGGAGGTGAGCTTCTTCATCAAGACCCAGACGAGGATGAAGACGGCAACCATGCTGCCGGCGATGGCAAGCGCGAAGAAGCTGGCAGCCTGTCGGCTGAGAATGTGATCCTCCAGTTCGCGCTAGAAGAAGGTCAATGTCAGAAATGAGAGCGCTGCCACGAAGGCGATAAAGAGGAGGGATACCGCCAGTACCATCTTGGTTTTGAGGCTCAGGTTGTTCAAGATTACCCTCCTGCCGGTGAGCTCGAGGGGCACAATACGTCGGCCGGCAGTGGGTGTGGTGCAAAATTAATACCAGTTAATTATTAGCGGAAAGCCGATTCAGGGCCATGTGACGATACTGCCGTGCTCATGGCGTTGCCACTTCTTCAGGTTTGCTGGAGGAGATTGTTGACACGCCACCTACGGTGGGTGTATTAGAAGCCCATTAATATTCCGAATGGCGATGGGGGCAGCGTCTGCCTGTGCGCGTCGCGAGCCGTCATTTCGCAGGAATATCGCATCGTGCCCGGTGGCGGTTTTCCATCCCGGCACAGCAGCGGAGAGCAGCGTGAGGATAGGGGCCAAGATCACGGGGATGGCGGTATTGCCGATCGTAGTCACGTCGGTCGTGATCCTCGTTATTGCCCTGTATCAGAAAGAGGTCCTGGAGGAGTTCTTTTCCCGCGCAGTGGAAGAACAGGCGCAGGATGAAGCCCAGAAGATCGCTAGAAACGTCTACCTCCTGTGCCGCTCGGCCCAGGAGTCAGTGCAGAATACGGTTGACGCCAATCTTCGGGTGGCCGAGGATGTCTTGCGGGATAGCGGGCGGGTTTCGTTCGGACGTGAACCGGTGGCGTGGACCGCCGTCAATCAGTTTACCCATAAAACCCAGGGGGTGGTGCTCCCCCGCATGCTCGTGGGAGGGCGGTGGCTGGGGCAGGGGAAAGACCTGCGAAAGCCATCCCTTGTCGTCGACGATGTGAAGAAGCTCGTGGGGGGAACCGCCACCATTTTTCAGCGCATGAACGAGGCCGGGGACATGCTGCGGGTGGCCACCAACGTGAAGAACGTGGACGGGAGCAGGGCGATAGGGACCTACATCCCGGCGCTCAATCCGGACGGCACGGCGAACCCCGTCATCGCGGCACTGTTGCGCGGCGGGTCATTTCGTGGACGCGCCTACGTGGTCAACGACTGGTACGTTACCGCCTACCGTCCCATCTGGGACGAGACAGGGAAGCGCGTGGTGGGCGCCCTCTACGTGGGGGTGAAGCAGGAAAACGTGGGAAGCCTCCGTAAGGGGATCATGGATATCGTCGTCGGCAAGAGCGGCTACGTCTTCGTTGTCGGCGGCAGCGGCGAGCAGCGCGGCCGTTACATCATTTCCCACCGGGGCGAACGCGACGGAGAGAATGTCCTCAGCGCCGTCGATGCCGAGGGGCGTCCCTTCGTCCAGGAAATGATCAATAAGGCTCTCTCCCTTAAGGACCGCGCCGGCGATGGCTTCGCCGATATCGCCTCCGTGCACCACCCGTGGAGAGACGCGCCCGGCCCCTCGCCGCGGCAAAAGACGGCGGCCGTTACCTACTTTGCGCCATGGGACTGGGTCATCGGTGCCAGCTATTACGACAGCGACTTTTCCGAAGCCCGCCGTCGCATGGCAGCTCCCCTCCATACCATGGCCAAATGGGTCGCCGTTGCCTCTCTCGTCATGATTCTTTTGTCCCTTCCTGCCGGCTATCTGGTGGCCCGGGGGATCAGGAACCGCATCAACAGCGTTCTGCGCTCGGTCTCCGATGCGCTCGTCGTCACCGACATCCACGACCGGATCGTGCTCCTCAACCCGGCCGCCGAAAGCCTCTTCAAGACCCGGACTAAGAAAGTCCGCCACCGCTCTGTCGTCGACATCATCGAGAACACTGTCCTCCTTCAGCTTTTCACCGATGCCCTTGCCCAGCGCAGGAGCGGCATCACCTTCGACTTCGAGGTGGAGCGGGAAGCAAAGCGCCGCGCCATGAGGGGGCAGACCCTCATCATGGAGGGGGAGGCCGGCGGGTTTGCCGGCATGGTCACCATCATCCGCGACGTTACCGGAGAACACGAAGTGGAACGGCTGAAGAGCGATTTTATCTCCATGGCTGCCCACGAGCTGGGCACCCCTCTTGCCGCAATCGTCGGCTATTCCGAAATGCTTCTCCAGCAGCAGACGTACGATCCGGCGTTCTTCCGTGAAGCTCTCACCTATTTGAATACCAAGGCCTGGGGGCTTTCGCGGATCGTTGACGAAATTCTCGACCTCAACCGAATTGAATCAGGTAGCGGCCTCCCTGTCCACAGGGAGAAATGTGACGTCAACGAGATTGTACGCGAGTCGCTCACCTACGGCCGCAACCTCTCCCGCATCCACAGCTTCCTTCTGGAACTCCCCGACACTTCAGTCATGCTGTGGGTGGATAGGCAAAAGATCGCCCAGGTAGTGGAGAACCTTCTGAGCAATGCGGTCAAGTTTACTCCCGGCGGTGGAGTGATCGACATAAGGGCGGAGGTGGTTGAGGGGCGCTACCGCCTCCTCGTGGAAGACAACGGCATCGGCATGACACCCGAGGAGACCTCGAAGGTGTTCGACAAATTCTACCGAGCCGACAGTTCCACGACAGCGAAGGAAGGGACGGGCCTTGGGATGAGCATTGTCAAGCTCATCGTCGAGGCTCATGGCGGTAGCGTCTGGGTGGAGAGCGAGCAGGGGACAGGCACGCGGGTGTATGTCACCTTGCCACTTGAAGGGGGAGAGCTGGCCTGACACTTTAGCCGGCGTTCGTCCCGGAAAGCTTGGCGCAGAGTTCATGGAAAGACGTGCCATTCACTTTGAGCTCCACCGGCCTGCCATTGTCCTGGTAGCCGATGGTGACGATACCACCGACGAGTTCGTGTTCCATTTCGGCAAAGAGGACAGAAGTTGGATCGATGAAGAGGTTGGCCGACTGGATGAAGCCGCGGCCGAGGAGGTCGGCAGCCATGGCTTCCTGCTCGGTTTTCTTCACCTTCTTGAAGAGCTGCTTGCGGACCACCGGGCCGCCGAACCAGACGTCGACGAGACGGCTGTCGTCTGTGACGAGGGGGTTCTCGGCCGGTGTGGTGAGCTGGGCGGCGATGATTCTGGCGGTGTTGATGAAACGCATGTCGGCTCCTCCTGTCGATGGTGGTTGGATTGACTATACATATCACACGACATCGGTCCGTGCCAGGGGGAAAGTCTGTCCGAGCTGCGGTTCAATCCCCTTTTTGTGCGGAAAATCGCGAGGATGTCATTATTAAATAAAGTTGACTAGCACTGTTTTATGTGCTTTAAGTGGGGTGATCTTACGAGGAGGTGTGGGAATGAAACAAATAGTTATTTTCACGCTGGTATTCGCCGCTGTTGCCGGTCTGGCCTTCGCCCAGGGAGGGGTGAAGAAGAAGAGAATTCCCCCCTTCGAGTACGGCCGGGTCATCATCAATAACAATTCCTCAAAGATTGGCCTTGCTCCGGTGGAATTCGACCACTGGCTCCACCGTGACAAGTTCACCTGCCGCCTGTGCCACGTTGACATCGGCTTTGCCATGAAGGCCGGGGGAACGCAGATCAAGGCGGCTGACAACATTCGCGGTTATTTCTGCGGTGCCTGTCACAACGGCAAGCGGGAGTATGCCGGGCGGACAATTTTTGCCGCCTGCTCCACCGAGTTCAGTAAGGACGACGTCAAGGCCCGCTGCGAGCGGTGCCACGTGACGGGCAAGAATCAGAAGAAAGAGGACGCGTTCTACAAGTTCGTGGAAAAGATGCCCAAGGAGCGCTTTGGCAACGGCATCAACTGGGAGAAGGCCGAAGAGGACGGACTCATCAAGCCGATCGATTTTCTCGACGGCATCTCCCTGAAGAAGAAATCGCTCGCCATGCAGAAGGAGTTGTCTATCGCCGCAAAGACCGAGGGGATTCCCGACATCATCTTTTCCCACAAGAAGCACACGGTCTGGAACGGTTGCGAGGTGTGCCATCCCGACCTGTTCGTTGGCATTAAGAAAGGGACGACGAAATATTCCATGCCTGAAATTTTCGAAGGCAAATACTGCGGCGCCTGCCATGCCACTGTTGCCTTCCCCGTGACGGATTGTCAGCGATGCCATACAAAACCGGTCTGACAGCCGCCATCCTCATAGCCATCCTTCTGGCCCCCCTGCATCTTTGGGGAGACGAGTTTTTCAACCTTCCGCAGCTGCCGCCGCCGGAGGGGTTCGGAACGCTTCTCATCAACCGCACCTCGGTCAAGAAGGGGATGAAGCCGGTAGTGTTCTCCCATTGGCAGCACCGCCTGAAGTACACCTGCCGGGTCTGCCACGGGGAGCTCGAATTCACCATGGAGGTGAACACCACCGAAATCACTGAGATGGGGAACAGAAGAGGTCGTTTCTGCGGTGCGTGTCACAACGGCAAAGTCGCTTTCAAGGCCAACGGCAACTGTGATCGCTGTCATACCGGCGATATCCGGGCGGGGTCGGAGAAGTTCCCGGATGTCGTTGCCGCCACGCCGTTTCCCCGCAGCGAATTCGGCAACGGCATCGATTGGGCGGCGGCGTTGCGAAACGACGTCATCGCACCCCGCACCTTCCTCAAGACAAAGTCGTCGGATCTTCCTTTCGACAAGCTGCTTGTTCTCGAAGCGGAGATGAGCATGATTCCGCCGGCGGTCTTTCCCCATAAGTCCCACACCGACTGGCTCGACTGCAGCAACTGCCATCCGGACATCTTCAACATCAAGAAGAAGACGACGAAGCATTTTGCCATGGCAGCCATTCTCCGGGGGGAGTTCTGCGGTGCCTGTCACCTGAACGTGGCGTTTCCCATGAACGACTGCATGCGCTGTCATCCCAAGAACAAGGCGGGCGTATGAGACATCGATGTATGTGTGCCCTGGTTGTCGGTGCTGTTGTCCTGGTGGGCAGCGGTGTGACCTTCTCCTGCAAGGGGGGCGGTTTCGGCGTTCCTGGCCTCGTATGGGCCGAGGAAACGTGGCGCACCGAGCTCGAGGAGCTTTGCTCCCGGACCGAGGATGCCATGAACTTTGGCCGGGACGAGCTGAAATCCCTCGTCGAGCGGTGCGACAAGCTCAAACCGCGCATCGAGGCCCTCGATGAGTCGACGCGCAAGGTTTACGGCAGACGGTTGCAGATGTGCCGTGATTTCTACCAGTTCATGCTGGAAAACAAGAAAGCGGAAGGCGGCGGGAAATAGGAAAAAATGCCACCCTTCGATACCAGAAACGGCCCGGGAATTCCGGGCCGTTTTTTTTGTTTTTCAGGAATTAGAAATCTTTTTCACGACGGGTTCTGACGCTGGAGGAAGGCAGCCCGGCGCGCCCTCCGTCCTCGCAGGTAGAGGAGCCAGCCGCTGAGGGCCATCCAGACAAAGCTTGCTCCCAGAAGAACATGGTAGGCGTCGTTGATGAGGCCCGGGCCGAAATGGGTCGCTGTCAGGAAGCGGTCCAAGGGGCCAGGGGGAGCGAGGCTATCTGACGGCGAGAGGAGAGTCCGGCGGAAAGGGCCGAAGCTCAGGAGAAGGCCGCTCGCTGTCTGTATGATCATGAACGGCGCCGCCATGATGCCTGCATAGCGGTGCAGCTTGTTGAGAAGAGGTCCCTTCATGGCGTTCCCCGGGGATGAATGTAGAAACTTGATTACTCCATCATACCACGATGATTCGCTGGGTCACCACGTCTTCGCCTTCATGCGCACCCCGTCGAGGATCATCCCCTCGTTGCCTGCGGGACCGAGCAGTTTGACCTGGTAGCGGCGCGTCTCGGCCTTGCCGGCAGTGCCGGCCGTCAGCGTGTCCGTGTGCCCGCCGGTCGTGCCGGAGGCAGTGGCGCCGGTCTGGCGGGTGGGGTGCACCTCAAGGGTGTTTCCCTTTATGGCGTACGTCCCCCGTTCCGACGTGCGGCGGCTGATGCCGGCGCCTCGCGCTGCCTCGGTGTAGAGGTACGTGCCGTCGGCCGCGAAGTCCCACGTGTGGAGAATGCTCCCCTCCATATAGTAGTAGCTGCCTGCGATGGCTCCCGTTTCGTAGCGCGGTGCGAGGGTGGGGTCTGTTGGCTTTGCTGTCGTCGGGGGGGCGGCCGGAGTGGTGACCCCAGTCGGCTGGGGCGGCGTCGCTTCCATGAAGTCCGGCGCCGTGAAATCGTCGTATTTTGGCGTTGGCGCTTCACCATATGTGGGCGCGGGTACCTCGCCGTAGCTCGGAGCGGATGTTCCCCCGTAGTTCGGCCCGGGTGTCTCGCCATAGGTCGGTGCCGGCACCTCGCCGTACTTCCGGGTGGCCTGTGCCGCCTGGGCAGTTGTGCCGGCAAAGAGCATCACGGAAATGGCCAAGTAGAAAAGTCGATAACGCATTCGTTCCTCCTTTGTGGATGGGAACGGCAATTCATCAGGATTGATTCAGAACTCCTTTTCCTGATCAACCGGCCCCGCTTATCGCCCGAACACCCGTAGGTGCGGCGTGTCGCGTAAATTTTACCGCTTCGTGCCGAGAGTTCCAGTCCTCCCCCGATCCGCAGGCGGGGCTCGGGGCGCTCGCCCATTCGAGCTGCCAGAGTGCTTCATCGGATGGAACGCGACGACGCGCACCTGCTCCAACTCCTGCCACGGGACCACGTCGAGGTAGCTTCCTAGTTGTACCGTGGAAAAAAGGGGCCCCATCCGGGGCGGACATGGTCGCCATCTCGGTATGAATTCTGCTCTGTGTTCTGGTGAGAGGAAAGGGGCGGCGGCAAAAGCCGGCAGGGGCGGTTTTGCCGTTCCCATCTCGCAGCGGGGTGCCACAAAATCGTGCGCCGTGCCAAAGAAACGGGCGGCCTTCAACGGTGGCACGCCTGATCGGAGGATAGGTGATGGGAGTCGTCGTCAAGGCATCGGATCTGAAATACAAGTACCCCCGGGACATTGCCAACCGGGATCAGCCAAAGTTCGCGGGAAAGCCTGACCCGGCCCCCTTCAACCGCGACGACCTCTACGAGGTGCTCCCCATGATGGCGGCCGCCATGGATGCGCTCGGCACCGATGATGGGAGGGTGCTGCATCTTCTCGAAGATATCCTCAACGACGACATCCCCCGGTGGATCAATGCGCGTGAGCAAGTGTTCGATTGTCTCGTGGAAACGGCCCGGGAGCGGCTCGGTTGGGAATAGCGATGGTGGAGGTCTGCGGAGAGGTCCGCCCGGTCGTGGCGAGCTATTTCTACGACCGCTTTTACCTCATAACCGCCTGCTGACGGTGCGGGCGGAAAGGAAGGCGACAGATGACGGATAGTGGTACGGAGACGGATCTGGTTTCGGTGGAACGGGCAGCGCAGGAACTGGCGAGCACCCGGCTGAAGGTGCTCATGCTCATCAAGGGGGAGGTTCTCGTGGGGGTCATGGCGACCGGGGAGTGGTACGTGACGCGCCAGTCACTCGATATCCTCAAGGCCCGGGGAATCCCGGAAGAAAAGAACTGCCGCACGGCGTGCAGTAGCACCTGCGGAGGATGCCACTGAGAAGCCGTCCAGCGGCTCAGGGGACGAAGTCGAGGTTGACGGGGGGCTTGACGGGGAAATCCCGTGCGGCATCGTGTCCCGCCATCCCCACCGCCAGCGTGTAGGAGGCAGTTTCCCCGGGAGCCAGTTGCCGCGGCCCCCAGATAAGGCCGATGAAGCGCGTGTTGCTGCTCAGAGGAACCTTGGTGCCGGACGTGTCGTTGACCACTCCGGTGTCGTTGGAGAAGTAGGCGAGCGGTTTGTCGGTGCCGAACCATTCGAGGAAGTCAGCCATCCGGGTATAGTCGTGCGCTTCGCCGATGGCGCTGTTGCCGTAGTGGTAGATGCCGGCGTAGGAGTATTTGCTGCTGTCGATGACAGCTTCGTAGTTGACGAGATGGTCACTCACCCACCCCACATCCCCCGCCGACGAACCGTAGTTTCCCACCCAGGGTTCATCGCCGTAGAGATAGAGGTAAGCGGCAGGAGCCGAGCCGATGTTGGTTATCTTTATGGTCAGGACGAAGAACGTGTCGCCCGCCTTGAGGTAGACATAGCGGTCAATCCGCAGCGGCACGCCGTCGATCGTCACCTGGTGACTGCTCGTGATGGCCAGGCGCTTGCTGCTCTTGTTGATGACCTTGCTGCCGAGAAACTGCCATTGCGACGGCGGGACCGGCTGCCTTGCCACCGCCGAGACTATCCCCTCGTTGACGTTGCACCAGATGTGGTACCAGCGCCGCCGGTCGAAATAGGCCATGCCGGTCTCGTCCATGAAGACGTTGTCCCCGCCCATGACGCTTGGCGGCAGTCCCCCGCCGACGAAGAGCCCGTGGACGTACTCCTTGTCGTCGTCCATGTACCTGCCGAAGGAGGTGAGGAGTTGGGTGCCGTCGCCGAGAAAATTTCTGATGAAGCCGCT
>DATDMX010000155.1:0-2535 GCA_036518575.1 Geobacteraceae bacterium
CGAGCGGCTCCACGTGGAGGCAACCCGCCATATGGTTGATGCCGCCAGGGAGGCCGGGGTGCGGCGCTTCCTGCAGATGTCGGCCCTCGGCACCCGACGCGACGCCGTCTCCGGCTACCACCGGACTAAATACCTCGCCGAGGAATACGTGCGTGTCTCCGGCCTCGATTACACCATCTTCCGCCCTTCCATCATCTTCGGACCCAAGGACGCCTTCGTCAACATCCTTGCCGGCTACATCCGAAGCTACCCGGCCGTGCCGGTCGTGGGCGACGGCCGGTACCGACTGCAGCCCATCAGTGCCGACGACGTGGCGCGCTGTTTCGTGGCGGCGCTCGAGAGGGAGGAAACCGCGGGGCAGACCTTCGAGCTGTGCGGGCCGCAGCCATTTGCCTACGACGACATGCTCGACATGATCGCCCGGGTCCTCGGCAGGGGAAGCGTCACGAAGCTCCACGCACCGCTCACCCTCATGACGCCCGTCGTCAAGGCCTTCCAGGGGTTCTCCTTCTTTCCCCTCACCATGGATCAGATCCTCATGCTCGTGGAAGAGAACATCTGCGGTGGCGAGTGGCGAGAGACCTTCGGCTTCGAGCCGAAGGGGTTCGAGGCGGGGATACGGGAATACCTCAAGCCGTGACAGGACACTAGAGGAGGATGCTGTCGAGGAGATGGAGGAGTGGGCCGGGGTAGACGCCGAGGGCGATGATGACGCCGGCACACGCGCCGAGAGTCGCCCCTTCCCGTGGCGTGAGCGTGTCCGCCGAAGCCGTCCCCTCGGGCCGGAGATAAAGATTCACCACCACCCGCAGGTAGTAGTAGACCGATACTGCCGCGCTGAGAATGCCCATGACCGCCAGGGGCGTCTCGCCTGCGCGCAGGGCGGCATAGAAGATGAAGAACTTGCCGAGAAAGCCCACGGTCGGCGGTATGCCGGCCAGCGCAAACATGGCAAGGGCAAGAATGGCGGCCGCAAATGGCCGCGAATACCCTACCCCCCGATAATCCTCCACCTCTTCCATTCCCCCACCTTTCGACAGTGACGCGACAGCGCCGAAGGCCGCCAGGTTCATGACGGTGTAGGCGACCACGTAGAAAACCACGCCCCGGTATCCCTCGCGGCTCGCGGTGAGGAGCGCAAGCGTCACATAGCCCATCTGGGCGATGGAGGAGTAGGCGAGCATGCGCCGAAGGTTCGTCTGGCGAAGCGCCGCCAGGTTTCCCACCACCATGGAGAGGAGGGCAAGCCACCAAAGCGGCGCGTGGAGAAAGCTCGCCCCTTCGAGGGGAGTGACGAGCAGGAGGAGGGCGGCAAAGGCCGCTCCCTTGGAGCCGGTGGAGAGAAAGGCGATGACCGGGGCAGGTCCCCCCTGGTAGACATCGGGGGTCCAGAGGTGGGCCGGCACGAGGGAGACCTTGAAGGCGAGGCCGATGAGGAGAAAGCCCCAGCCTGCCGTGGCGAGCGGGTGGGAGGCCCCCTTCATGGCGGCGGCAATCTGCAGGGTGCCGCTCCCCGTGTAAATGAGGGCGATGCCGAAGGCGACGAAGGCGGCGGCGACGGCCCCCTGCACGAGGTACTTGAGCCCAGCTTCCGCCGACTCGGTGCGGCGCAGGTCGGCGGCGACGAGGATGTAGAAGGCGAAGGTGAGCGCTTCGAGGGCGAGGAAGAGGACGAGGAGGTTTGTCGCCGCGACGAGTGCCGTCATGCCGAAGGCCGCGAAGAGGACGGTGGCGGGGTATTCCTCTCCCTCGATCCCGCGCTTGTCATTGTAGTCGCAGCTGAGCAGAAGCGTTGCGATGGCGGCAAGCGAGAAGAGGACGGTGAAGAAGCGGGCAAAGGGGGTGAACGCCACTCCCAGCGTTGGCGCCTGCAGCTCCGGCGGCGTCGGGAGCGCCCAGAGGAGGGCGGCGAGAAGCGTGGCGACGCCGACGGCGGTGATGTACCTTCCGGGCACGACTGCGCCGCAGAGGAGCACGACGAGGGCTCCAACGGCGATGAGGAGAAGCGGCATGATTGTCCAGATGTCTGCCAGGGTCATGGTTAGCTCATTCACTGCCGTGCCTGCCGGCTGGGCCGGCGGCGGTTATTGGATGGCCTTCGTCGGGCCGTCATGGTGTTCCCGTCAGGAGCGCCACCGGCGTTCTCAAGAGGTCGAGGAGGGGAGCCGGATGGATGCCGAGGTAAAGGGCCACCAGTGCCAGCACGGCCAGGATCGCCCCCTCCCGCGGGGAGAGGTCGGCAAGCTCGAGCTGGCTCCGCTTGTTCCCGAAAAGCGTATCCTGCACGAGCCGCACCGTGTAGACAAGGGCC
The DNA here is from genome assembly GCA_036518575.1 of Geobacteraceae bacterium. Lineage (GTDB taxonomy): Bacteria > Desulfobacterota > Desulfuromonadia > Geobacterales > Geobacteraceae > DATDMX01. The sequence goes on from DATDMX010000155.1 coordinate 2,312, forward strand.
AGGACGATGCCGGCGAAAGCGATGGCGGCCGCGAGCGGCACGCTCCGGAACGCTCCTGCCAGGACGAGGAACTCGCCGGCGAAGTTGTTGAGGCCCGGCAAGCCCGCCGAGGCCATGCTGAAGAAGAGAAAGAAGCAGGCGAATACCGGCGCCTCTCCCCAGATGCCGCCGAAGCGGCTGATCTCCCGCGTGTGGGCCCGCTCGTCGAGCATCCCCACGAGGGC
>DATDMX010000156.1:0-4244 GCA_036518575.1 Geobacteraceae bacterium
ATTCTGGGTGCCTGCTGCCAGGATTTCCACCCCCAACTCCCGCAGGGCGTTTACCATGGACCAGGTCTTGACCCCACCGGTGAAGAGGACCGAGCGCTTCCCTTCGAGCCTCGCCCGAAAGGGTGCGATCCGCTCCCGGCACGTCGCTTCTTCTTCCTCCAGGAGCCGCTCCACCCGGTCCTGCATGACCCGTTTCTCCAGCCCCCCCACGGCATCGTCCAGCTCGCGGGCAATGTCGCGCAAAGCCTTGGCCGTGTCGGTCATGCCGTAAAACGACTCCTCCAGGTACGGCATGCCGTAGTTCTTCTGCATCTTCTTGGCGAGATTGGTGAGGCTCTTGGAGCAGATGATGATGTTCAACTTCGCTCGGTGGGCATAGCGCAGCTCCTCGAATTTAGCGTCTCCGGAAAAGCAGGAGAGTATCTGGATCCCCAGCCGCTCGAAGAGGGGGAGCATCCCCCAGAGATCGCCGGCGATATTGTATTCGCCGATGAGATTGATGGGATAGTCGCCCAGGAGGGGCGGCTCGGCGGTGCCGATCACGTGCTTGAAGAGCACCTCCCCCGCCAGGCGGTTACCGATGTTCTTGTCACCGATAAATCCGGGGGTATTGACCGGGATGACGGGCATGGGGACCTTGTCCCGCGCCGCCTTGCACACCGCCTCAACGTCATCGCCGGTCATGGCCGTGACGCAGGTGGCGTAGACGAAGATGGCCTTTGCCTCGGGGTAACGCTCCGCCAGCTCCCGGATCGCCCTGTAGAGCTTCTTTTCGCCGCCGAAGATGACATCGTTCTGCAGCATCTCGGTGGTGAAGCCGCGCCGGTAAAGCTGGGCGCCGGACGACCGGGCGCCGCGGTTGTCCCAGGAATTGCCGGCGCAGGCGATGGGACCGTGCACCAGGTGGATCACGTCGGTGATGGGCATGAGCACCACGCGGGCGCCATCATAGGCGCAGGAGCGTTCGGTCCCCTCGCCCGGCTCCGATTTCTTGCAGAATTTGGGAGCACCCTTTTCCAGGTGCGTGTCGCATTCGGGGGCATCATAGTAGTCCGGTCGCGCCATATTCTTCTCCTCAAAAGCAAAAGACGCCCCATCACGCGGATGGAAGGCGCCTTTGCCTCTGCTTTCCGTTAAAGTTTCGTGCCTGTGGAGAACTTAGCACTTGATGTGCCAAGGGGAAGAAAACAGCCATACCCCTTTGTTTTACCGTCATTTTTACCTAACCACACCGACGTCAGCCTGAACTACCTGCCCAGATATTAGGCACTTTTCTGACCCCGCAGGATGCAGCCTCAGTGCGAAGCTTCGGTAAACCCGGTCCCGCCCTCTCGTTTGCGTCAAAGCAAAGAAACGCTACAATTTGACAGCCGGCCCTACGGACGGTGACACTTCACGAAAAGGAGAAAGCCATGGCAGACACGCTAACAATCCTCGGATTCGCGGGAAGCCTCCGAAAGGGCTCCTATAACCGGGCCCTGCTGCGGGCAGCGCTGGAGCTTTGCCCCGCCGAGGCGCGACTGGAGATATTCGATCTGGAGGGAATCCCCCCTTTCGACCAGGACAAGGAGGGGGTGCCGCCGGAGAAGGTGAAGGAGTTCAAGGCGAAGATCAGGAACGCCGATGCCCTACTCATCGCGACCCCCGAGTACAACTATTCCATGCCGGGGGTGTTGAAGAACGCCATCGACTGGGCGTCCCGCCCCTACGGCGATAATGCCCTGAATGACAAGCCGCTCGCCATCATGGGAGCATCCATCGGCACGTTGGGCACGGCGCGCGCCCAGTACCACCTGAGACAGAGCTGCGTCTTCCTCAACGTCCACCCCCTCAACCAGCCGGAAGTCATGGTACCCCTGGCGCAGGACAAGTTCGACACCACTGGGCGCCTGAGCGACGAGAAGACCCGGGAGAATGTGGGAGAACTCCTCGTGGCCCTCGTTGACTGGACCCGCCGACTCGCTGCAGACTACCCAAAATAGCGCCGCTATGATATAAGGGAGCGTGCCGCCCGCCGGAAGAATCGGTGGGCGGCCTCCACTCCACGTCGCCACGAGGGAACGAACATGGCTGTCGGTGCAGATGAAGTGCCGGTTGACGAGGCGTATCGCCAGGCAGTCGCGTCCTATGCCCGGGGAGACCGCTCCGGGGCAAAAGAAGCACTTCTCCTCATCGTGGCCGCTCACCCTGCCTTTGCCCCCGCTTTCAACGCCCTTGCCATCATCGCCAACGACGAAGGGGACCTGGAACAGGCCGCAGCGCTTGCCCAGCAGGCGCTCGATAGCGACCCAGCCTTCGACAAGGCATGGAACACCCTGGGAACGGTCCGCCTGCGCGCGGGAAACATGGCGGACGCGGAGGACGCCTTCCGCAGGGCGGCCGGCTTCAATCCCCAGTCGGCCGAAGCACATGCCAATCTTGGCCGCGTGCTCATGATGCGGGGGGAGCCCGATGGGGCCGCCACGTCATTTCGGCAGGCGGCCCATATCAGACCCGAGCTGTGGCGCTTCCGTTTCGACCTCGGCCTGGCGCTCGAGCAGGCCGGCCGAGCCGATGATGCCGAACGTTCCTACCGGGAGGCTCTCGACCTCAATCCCCAAGCGGCCGATGCCTGCCTCAACCTCGGCACCCTCCGGGCGAGGTGCAACGACTTTGCCGGCGCGGAACAATGGTTTCGCCGGGCTCTCGACATCACGCCCCATTTTCCCCCTGCCCTTCACAATCTCGGCAACATTCTCGCGGAAACGGGGCGCAAACAGGAAGCAGAGGCGGCCTACCGGGAGACGGTTGCGCTCGACCCGCACAACAGGGCGGCGCTTGTCTCCCTCGGAGAACTCCTCAACGACGGAGAGCGGCCGGAGGAAGCGCGCACTATTCTGGGCAGCGCCCTGTCCCTCCAGGGAGACGACGTATCGGCCCTCATCGCCATGTCCCACGCGCTGAGGAAGCTGCGCCACTTCGACGAAGCTCTGACCTGCATTGACAGGGCCCTCACCTTCGCACCTTCCTCCCTCCATGCCCTCAATGCCCTCGCCACCATCCACACTGAGCGGGGGGATTACGACAAGGCTTTCGAAGCTCTGACGAAGGCGCTGGACATCGATCCCGCCTCCGCAAAGAGCCTCACCAATCTCGGCTTTCTCCTCGTCACGCAGGGGAAAGCGGCGGAGGCGGTGGGGGTCCTGAAGAAAGCAGCCGCCCTCGCCCCGGACTCCGCCCTTGTCTTCTGCAACCTCGGCATGGCCTTCATGAAGCTGGAGGAACCGGCCGAGGCCATGGCGGCCTACGAGCATTCCCTCCTGCTCGAACCGGGATTTCCCCCGACCCGCATCAATCTCACCATCCCCTTGACCCGGATGGGGAGGACGGCCGAAGCGCTCGCATCCCTGGAGGAGTTGAGAGCCTCAGGCATGGAATCGTATGGCCTTCTGACGAACCTCGGGTACTGCCTGTGCCTCATGGCCCGGCACGAGGAAGCCGTTGCCGCCTGGAGAAAGGCTTTGGAGCTCAACCCCGAGGCGGTCGAGGCCCACTCCGATATCCTCTATGCCATGAACCTCTCCACCTCCTTCTCGCCCGACGACATCTACCGCGAGAGTCTCGCCTGGGACCGCAGTTTCGCCTTTCCCGTGCCGCTCCTCCCTCCCCCCGGCATGGGCCCACGCCAACGGCTTCGTATCGGGTATGTCTCCCCCGATTTTCGCGCTCATTCCGTCAGCTTTTTCTGCTTGCCACTCTTTGCGGCTCACGACAGAAACGAAGTGGCGGTATACTGCTACGCCGACGTTCCCCGCCCCGACGCCGTCACGGAACAGCTGCGCGGGCTCGCCGATGGCTGGCGCGACGTGCACGGGATGGGCGACGCCGCCCTGGCCGACCTCATCCGAGCGGACGGCATCGACATTCTCGTGGACCTCGCCGGCCACACGTCGGGTAACCGCCTGCGCATGTTCACCCTGAAGCCCGCGCCGGTTCAGGTCACCTGGCTCGGCTACCCGGCGACCACCGGCCTCGCTGCCATGGACTATCGCATTACCGACGCCGTTGCCGACCCGGAAGGGAGCGCCGACAGGCTTCACACGGAGAGGCTTGTACGTCTGCCCCACGGTTTCCTCTGCTACGCTCCGCCTCAGGAGGCTCCACCACTAGCTCCCCCGCCCTGCGAAGAGAACGGTTTCATCACCTTCGGATCGTTCAACAACCCCGCAAAGATGGGCCGCGAGACCCTCAACCTCTGGGGCGAT
>DATDMX010000157.1:0-2380 GCA_036518575.1 Geobacteraceae bacterium
CCAGGTGGATGAGGAGCTCTACGACATCGAGATCTTCTGGCGCAACAGCCCGACCGACCCCACAAAGAAGCTGGTGGAGGAGGAGGTGCTCCGCAAGATTCGGAAAGAGAACGCGCGGCTTGCCCTCCACTCCACGCTGCAGTTCATTCACAATGTTGCCTCCGCCGGTCCGACGGAGTTGCAGCTGGGGGAGAAGGAGATCGAGCTTCAGACAAAGTCCCTCATCCTGGAGTCGCCGCAGATCGGCGGAGTGGTCGGCATCGGCGTCCAGTCGGAAGCGGGGTGGAGCAGCACCCGCTCCCTGGTCATCGACAGCATCCTCACGACACTCCTGAACGTGGTGGGTTCCATCAAGGCGATTCACAAGTACACGAAGGATTTGGAGTACTATGCGACCCGCGACCCCCTCACCAATCTCTTCAACCAGCGGGCCTTCTGGGAGCTCATCACCTACGAGATCGGCCGGGCGGACCGCCACGACTACAGCTTTGGCCTCCTCGTCGTCGACCTCGACAACTTCAAGAGCATCAACGATACTTGGGGCCACGCAACCGGCGACCGCTACCTGGCTGCCTTTGCCTCCGAGGTTCAGAAAGCGCTTCGTAAGGGGGATATTTTTGCCCGCTATGGGGGGGACGAGTTCGTCATCCTTCTCCCGGAGGCCGATGAGGCCCAAGCCTTCATGGTGGCCACGAGGGTGAGGGACGTGGCCGAGGAGCTCTTTGTCACCACCCCCGACGGGTCGAAGGCCAAGGCCACCACCTCCATCGGACTCGCCGTCTATCCGCTCCATGCCCGCAACGAGAAAGACCTGTTTCTCTTTGCGGACAACATGACGTACAAGGCTAAGGGGGAAGGGAAGAACCGGGTCATCGTCCCCACCGAGGAGGATGTCATCGAAGTCTTCCGCATGGCGGGTGAAAAGGCCCGTCTCGTGCGGGAGGCCGTCGATGAGCGCAGAATCGTCCCCTATTTCCAGCCGATCGCTCCGCTCCGACCGGGGGCGCCGCAGTGTTGCGAACTGCTTTGTCGCATCGAGCAGGACGGAGAAGTAATTCCGGCCGGGGATTTCATCGAGGCAGCCGAGAGCCTCGGGCTCGTAGGGAGGCTCGATGCCATTCTCCTCGACAAGGCCTTTGCCATGGTGCGCGAGGAAGGATACGAGGGGCACATTTTCGTCAACCTCTCCCCCAAGTCCCTGATCTTGAGTGAATTCCTCCCCGGCATCACCGGCCTGGCGGACACGTACGGCATCGACCGCAGCAGGGTGGTATTCGAGCTGACGGAACGGGAAACCGTGCGAAACCTTACCCTGCTGGAGAAGTTCGTCTACGACCTGAAGTCCCAGGGGTTCAAGTTCGCCATCGACGATTTCGGTTCGGGGTTCTCGTCGTTCCAGTACATCCGGCAGTTCCCCATCGATTACGTCAAGATCGAAGGGGTGTTCGTGAGAAATATGCTCAACGACTACAAGGACATGGCCTTCGTGAAGACCCTGGCCATCCTTGCCAAGGAGTTCAACATCAGTACCGTTGCCGAGTACATCGAGACCGAGGGGATTCTCGAGGCGGTGCAGGCCGTGGGAATCGACTATGCCCAGGGGTACCATGTGGGGTGTCCGTCCCCCACCCTCCCTGGCCAGGTATAGGAGCCGCCCCATAAGAAGAAAGGTCAAGAAAGCCCGCAGTTGCGGGCTTTCTTGTATGGTGCACGAGGCTGGGCGTAGATGGGTAGTGTGCGTGCCTTGAAGTGAATCGCCTCATGAACGGCGATGGGCCGTAAGCTTTGGCCGCGGAGGCCGCAGGAGGAAACCTGCCGGTTTTTTGTTGACAACTCGCGCCCCGGGCAAATAAAATTAACGATTCCGATTATCATCAATTACATAGTCGAGGGGGCTTCAGGATGGCTAAGGTGTTCAAGGTGGCAGTTCTGCCGGGAGACGGCATCGGTCCGGAGGTGATGGCCGAGGCGCTTCGCGTGCTGGACGCGGTGGAGCGGAAGTACGAGGTTACATTCGAGCGGACCCACGCCAACGTAGGCGGCGCGGGGATCGATAACGAAGGCAAGGCTCTGCCCGAGACGACCGTTGCCATCTGCAAAGCTGCCGACGCCATCCTCTTCGGATCGGTCGGCGGGCCCAAGTGGGAAAAACTTCCGCCCGACGAGCAGCCCGAGCGGGGTGCGCTCCTTCCCTTGCGCAAAATCTTCGGCCTCTACGCCAACCTTCGTCCGGCCATCATCTTTCCGTCGCTCACCGGCGCCTCTTCCCTCAAGGAGGAAGTGATCTCCGGGGGCTTCAACGTCCTCGTGGTGCGCGAGCTCACCGGCGGCATCTACTTCTCTCAGCCCAAGGGGATCGAAGGGGCAGGGCGCGAGCGGG
>DATDMX010000158.1:0-3112 GCA_036518575.1 Geobacteraceae bacterium
CCTTGCTGCCGTTCGATCGGACAACGTTCGCATGAAGGTCGTTCTGTAAGAGGCCAGCGTGTCACGAGAAAATGAGACCCATACGAAGATGCGACAGCTCAGGTCAGAAGTCGCCACCCTGCAGCAACTCCTTGAGACGTACGAGAGAATCGTGGTGGAGCAGACGGATCGATTGTACGCCGAAATCGCAGAGCGCAAGAAGGCGGAAGATGCGATCGCCGAACACGCTCAGGAGCTGGCCCGTTCAAATGCAGAACTGGAGCAGTTTGCCTATGTCGCGTCGCACGACCTGCAGGAACCGCTCCGCATGGTTGCCAGTTTTGTCCAGTTGTTGGAGCGGCGCTACAAGGGAAAACTCGAGAGCGACGCCGAAGAGTTTATCGCCTACGCCGTGGAAGGCGCCACGCGCATGAAGAAGCTGGTCAACGACCTGTTGGCTGTTTCCATGGTGGGAGGACTCGACCGGGAGATGAGGATGCTCGAAGCCGACCTTGTCCTTACACTGGTCCTGAGGAAGATGAATCAGCTTATAGAGAGCACTCATGCCGTCATAACAAGTGATTCACTCCCCCCCGTCGTGGGTAACGGCACTGAACTGGGACGACTGTTCGAGCACCTCATCGACAATGCCATCAAGTTTCGCTCCGAGGCTGCCCCCCGCATTCACATAGGGGCGGAAGTCGCGGACAACGATGGCCTGTTCTCGGTGTGTGACAACGGCATTGGCATCGAACGCGCCTATTATGATAAGATATTTCGCCTGTTTCAGCGGCTGAACCGCCGGGATCAGTACCCTGGTACCGGTGTCGGTCTTGCAGAATGTAAGAAGATAGTTGAGCGGCATGGTGGTAAAATATGGGTAGAGTCCGAGCCCGGCAAGGGGTCGACGTTTTTCTTCACGATACCGAGGGACAGGCGCAAGGGGAGTGCGTCCCTCAACGACACCGCAAAGAGGTTGCCCGGTCCCGGTGACTCCGGCACGGGAAAGGAACAAGATGAGTAACGGTAAGATTGATGTTTTTCTGGTGGAAGACAATCCCGGTGATGCCAGATTGGTCAAGGAGATGCTGACTGAGGTTAAAGGGACGCCGTTCAGGCTGGCGTGCGCGCAGCGATTGCAGGAAGGGGTGGAACGCCTTGACGGCGAAAGGGTGGACGTTATTCTCCTTGATCTCTCTCTGCCCGACAGTCATGGATACGAGACCTTTGTCAGGATGTTGGCAGCGGCTCCGGATATCCCCATCGTGGTCATGTCGGGGCTTGATGACGAGACGCTTGCCGTGCGGGCGGTACGCGAAGGGGCGCAGGATTATCTCATCAAGGGGCAAGCGGATGCCAACCTCTTGGCACGCGCCATCCGTTACGCCATTGAGCGCAAGGAAGCTGAGGCCGAGCGAGAGCGGCTGATTGCCGAGTTGCAGGACGCGATGGCGAAGATCAAGATGCTCCAGGGGCTCTTGCCGATCTGCGCCTCATGCAAGAGAATCCGCGACGACAAGGGGTACTGGAACCAGATCGAGCTGTACATCAGCGAGCATTCCGAGGCGGAGTTCACGCATGGTATCTGTCCAGAATGCTTGGAAAAGCTCTATCCCGATTACGTGAACAAGATGAAGGGGTAATTGCCTTCTCATCTGATATCACCCACCGGAGCCTGGTCAAGCCACTCCGGCCAGCTCCAGCCGCCCTCCCCAGCGCCTTGCCAGTTCCGCCCGTATCCCTGCATGCTCCGACAACGACAGGGTAGGATCGCGCTCGATGAGCGCAAAGGCCTCAGCCCTGGCCTGTTCGAGAAGCCGTCCGTCGCGCAGGATGTTTGCCACCCGGAAGTCGGGGAGACCTGCCTGGCGGGTGCCGAGGAAATCGCCGGGGCCGCGGATCGTGAGGTCTTCTTCGGCAATCCTGAAGCCGTCGTTGGTGGCTGCCATGACGCGAAGCCTCTTCTCGCCATCCTCGGAGAGCTTTCCTGAGGTGACGAGGAGGCAACACGAACGCTCGCTGCCTCGCCCCACACGGCCTCGCAGCTGGTGAAGCTGGGAAAGGCCGAAACGCTCGGCGTGCTCGACGACCATCACCGTGGCGTTGGGGACGTCGATCCCCACCTCGATGACCGTAGTCGCCACAAGAATATCGATGTCTCTCTCCTTGAAGGAGCGCATGGTGGCTTCCTTCTCTTCGGGCTTGAGCCTGCCGTGAAGGAGGCCGACGCGAAGGTCGGGAAAGACGTCGCGGGCCAGGTGCTCTGCCATCTGGGTTGCCGCCTTGAGCTCCGACTTTTCCGATTGCTCCACCAAGGGGTAGATGACGTAGGCCTGACGGCCATGCGCCACTTCTTCGCGGATGGTCCGGTACACCTGGTCGCGGCGCGATTCGAAGTAGACCTTCGTTTCAACCGGCGTCCGCCCCGGGGGGAGTTCGTCCACGACGGAAAGGGAAAGATCGCCGAAGACGGTCATGGCCAGCGTGCGGGGAATAGGCGTTGCGGTCATGACGAGGATGTCGGGGTTGGTCCCCTTCTTCTTCAGCAGTCCGCGCTGAAGCACGCCGAAGCGATGTTGCTCGTCGATGATTCCCAGCCCAAGGCACCTGAATTCCACCTTGTCCTGAATGACGGCATGTGTCCCGACGACGATCTGAACGTGACCGGCGGCAATGGCCGCCAGCGCCTCGGTCTTTGCCTTCCCCTTGAGCCCTGAGGTGACGAGGGCGACCCGTATGCCCAGCTCTTCACACCAGCGGTGGATATTGAGGAAATGTTGCTCGGCGAGGAGTTCGGTCGGTGCCATGATCGCAACCTGGAAGTCGTTTTCCACGGCGACGAGGGCGGCCATGAGGGCAATGAGCGTCTTCCCGCTCCCCACGTCCCCTTGAACGAGGCGGTGCATGGGATGGGGAGTCATCATGTCCTCCTTGATTTCGGAGAGGACGCGGCGCTGGGCAGGGGTCATGGAAAACGGCAGGAGTTTGAGGAGCGGCTTCGTATACTTGTGGGTGACCTCGAAAGATATCCCCTCTTCCATGGTGAAGCCGCGCCGCTTGAGGGCAAGCCCCAGCTCCAGGTAAAAGAACTCGTCAAAGACGAGCGAATGATGGGCGGGTGTCGAGCCGCTGT
>DATDMX010000159.1:0-6500 GCA_036518575.1 Geobacteraceae bacterium
GATGGAAGCGGTATTGATCATCCCCCGGGAGGGGTCGAGCCGGTAGTCGGTGGTGTTACGGGTGAGGCTTGCGTAAATGGAACTTGTGGTGGTCGATGTTTCCGGCGCCAGAATGGTGCCGTTCCTGATACTGTCCAGCAACGCCTGGGACTCGTTGAATATCTTCTTTTCCTCGTATTTGTAGACCCAGAAGGTGCTCACCGTATCGCTCAGCGGATAGCCCGCCTTGATGTCGCCACCGGTGGCACGGCGCGTGTAGTCGAGATAGTCGCGCTGGGTCCGGTAAACGTCGGCGCCGAGGGTCCACTTGGTGTCGAGGAAGTAGGGGTCGGTAAGGCCCACATTGTAGGTCTGGGATTTGGCGCCGAGGGAGGCGGCCACGTTCCCCTTGAGGCCGAGCCCGAGGAAATTTGCCTGCTGGATCGACCCCTGACCGATGATGCCGTCGAGGGAGCTGTAGCCGGCGCCGATGCTGAAGGTGCCGGTCGGTTTCTCCTTCACTTCCACATTGAGATTGAGTTTATCTGAGGAGCCTCCCTTGACAGTGGAGAGGTTCGCCTCTTCAAAGAAACCGAGGTTCATGAGGTTCTGACGGCTCTTGCGCAAGGCGGTGCTCGAATAGAGGTCGCCTTCGGCGAGCTTCAGTTCGCGCCGCAGCACCTTGTCGCGTGTCTTGGAATTGCCGCTGATGTTGATGCGGTCGATGTAGACCTTGTCACCCTTCTCCATCTCGAAGGTGACATCCACGGTCTTCTGCTCAGGATTGACCCTGGTGAGGGGGTTCACGTTGGCGAACGAGTATCCCTTGTCGGCATAGTAGTCGGTGAGGGTGAACACCTCGGAGCGAAGCGCCGAGCGGCTGAAAATGTCCCCGGTCTTCATCGTCAGCTTCTTCCCGAACTCCTCTGCAGTTTCGAGGAGCTCGCCCTTGAAGCCGAGGGTGCCGACCCGAAACTGGTCGCCCTCCGTGATGCCGATGTCGACCACCAGCCCCTCCTTGTTATCCATGAGGGTAACCTTGGGCTCGCCCACCTTCACGTTGATGTAGCCGTTATTGAAGTAGAGATCGGAAATGAGGGTGACGTCATTCTTGAGCACGTCTTCCTTGTAGGTGCCCGCCCCGGTAAGCCAGGAGAGGAACCACGCCTCGTTCGTCTCCATGACCCCCTTGATCTTCCGGGCCGTGAATGCCCTGTTTCCTTCGAAGCGGATCTGCCTGATGAGGATCTTCTTACCCTCGTCGATCTTGAACACCACCCTGACCTCGGTGGCCGAGCGCTGTTCCGTAACCCCATCGACTTGCGCCAGGTAGTAGCCTTCGTCGGCGTAGAGTTTCTTAAGTTTTTTGATGCTCTTCGTGAGCTCCTTAGCGGAGAAGACGGTATTCGGTTTCACCTCCGCCGCCTCGCGCAGCTTGTCCACCGCCAGTTCCTTGTTCCCCTCGAACTTCACGTCCCTGACAATCTTCTTCTCCGCCACCGTGAAGAGGATGACGATGCCCTTGTCGCTCTTCTCGCTCGTGGCGCGGACATCCTCGAAATGGCCGAGCTTGTAGATAGCACGTACATCGGCATCGACCTTGTCGGCGTAGAGATAGTCGCCGGCCTTCGACTTTATAACGTTCATGATCGCCGCCGTTTCTATACGCTGGTTCCCCTTGACGAGCACCTCGGCGATCTTTTCCCTCTCCTCGGCGAAAGCCGTGCCCACGACCAACGCAAGGATCACTACCATAACAGTGTACTTCATCAACCAGGCCAAACGCCCTCCGATACTGCTCGCATAGTATATTGTCCATCAACACGTCACATGCCGCCGCCTCGACGTCAGCGGCAGCACATGCTTCAACTGATCTTTCCGTCCGCCAGGTGAATCGTTTTTCCCATCCGTGCTGCGAGTTTCTCGTTGTGGGTCACGACGATGAGCGTAATTCCCCTGTCACGGTGTATTTCGGTGAGGAGCTCGTGGACCTCTTCACTCGTGCGCATATCGAGGTTACCCGTCGGTTCGTCGGCAAGAACCAGGCGGGGCGAAGTCACGAGCGCCCGGGCGATCGCCACGCGCTGCTGCTCTCCTCCCGAAAGCTCCCCCGGTTTGTGGGTGAGCCGGTGGGAAAGCCCCACGTCCTTGAGAAGTCCCGTCCCGATGGGCTCGGCGTCTTTCCTCTTCATGCCCGCGATGAGAAGCGGCATGATGGCGTTTTCCAGGGCGGAAAATTCCGGCAGGAGGTGATGGAACTGGAAAACGAAGCCGATCATCCGGTTCCTGAAGGAGGCAAGCTCCCCGTCCCCGAGGCGAAAGAGATCATCCCCCCCGTAGAGCACCTTGCCGGCACTGGGACGGTCGAGGGTGCCGAGAATGTGGAGAAGCGTGCTCTTCCCTGCTCCGGAAGCACCGACGAGGGCGATGGTTTCACCCGCCTCCACCTCAAGCGAAATGCCCTTGAGAACTTCCACGCGGGAGGACCCTGCACCGAAGCTCTTATGGAGATCCACCACCTCAACCAGGTTACTCATAGCGCAGTGCCTCGACCGGAGGGAGGCGCGACGCCTGCCAGGAGGGATAGAGAGTGGCCAGGAAGGAAATGAGTATGGCGGTGACCGATATGAGCAACACGTCGGTGGGTATCACCTTGGACGGAAAGTGGTCGAGGTAGTACACGTCCTTGCTGAAGAGTTCGAAGCCGGTAAGGCGCTGCACGAGGCCGACGATCGACTCCAGGTTGAACGCCACGAGCAGCCCGCTGAGAACGCCGAGCAGGGTGCCGAAAACGCCGACGATGAGCCCCTCGAACACGAAGATTCTCATGATGCTTCGGCTCGTGGCACCCATGGACTTGAGGATGGCGATCGCTTTCGTCTTTTCCATGACCACCATGAACATGGTGGAGGCGATGCCGAAAGCCGCAACGAGCACGATAAGTGTCAGAATCACGAACATCACGATCTTTTCCGTCTTGAGGGCAAAGAGGATGTTCTTGTTCATCTGCATCCAGTCACGGGCATAGTAGGGGAAGCCAAGCTCCCGGTTGACGGCCCGGGAAATGGCACCGCTCTTGTAGACGTCGGCCACCCTGAGCTGGATGCCGGTAACGCTCCCAGCCATGCCGAGGAACGACTGGGCTTCGCCCAGCCCCACGTACGCAAGCGTCGTGTCATACTCGAACATGCCGGTGTTGAAGATGGCCGCAACGCGGAACTGCTTCATCTTCGGCACGACACCGAGAGGAGTGATGTTGCCCAGCGGGGAGACGACACTCACCTTGTCGCCGAGGAAGAGATTGAGGTTCTTCGCGAGTTCCTTGCCGATGGCGACCCCGGGGAGCGGTGGCTCTTTCCCGGCCAGGGGGGGTGAAGCCGGCCGTTCCAAATCGGCCAGGTTCCCTTCGACAATCGTCTTGTGGAGGTTCGTGACCTTGGCGTCGGTGTCAGTCTCGATGCCGCGCAGCACCACGCCCGAGACGTTCTTGCCGCTGGAGAGCATCACCTGGCTGTAGATGAACGGCGTGGCAGCTACAACACCGTCAACCTTCTTCAGCCTCGCCACGAGGTTCCCGTACTCCTCGATGGCGCCGTTCGCCTTCAGCACCACCACGTGGGCATTGGTACCGAGGATCTTCTCCTTGAGATCTTCCTCGAACCCGGTCATGACCGCCAGCACGATGATGAGTGCCATGACGCCGAGGGTGACACCGGCCGTGGAGATGAGGGTTATGATGGATATGAAGGCCGACTTGCGCTTGGCCTTGAGGTAGCGCAGGCCGATCAAGAGTTCGTAGGGCATGTATCTCTCGTACTGCGTTCGGCTACTTCTCCTTCCTCAACTGCGGGAAGAGAATGACGTCGCGAATGGATGGAGAATCGGTCAGAAGCATCACCAACCGGTCGATACCGATACCTTCGCCGGCCGTGGGGGGCATCCCGTATTCCAGAGCCCTGATGTAGTCCTCATCCATGTAGTGGGCTTCTTCGTCCCCCTTGTCCTTGGCGGCCACCTGGGCGAGGAAGCGCTCCTTCTGATCGACCGGGTCGTTGAGCTCGGAAAAGGCATTGGCCATCTCGCGGCCGGCACAGAAGAACTCGAAGCGGTCGACGATGTCCGGATCGTGATCGTTCTTGCGCGAAAGGGGCGAAACCTCGGTGGGATAGGCGGTGATAAACGTGGGCTGGATGAGCTTCGTTTCCGCCACCTCCTCGAAAATCTCGGTGATGAGCTTGCCGTACCCGATGTCAGCCGGGAGCTCAAGCCCGAGCTTCTGGGCGTAGGCGTAGGCCAGGTCGCGGTCTTCGAGGGCCTTGGCGCTGATGTCCCCGTATTCGAGGATCGCCTCCTTGACCGTCAACCGCCGCCAGGGGCGCTTGAAGCTGATCGCCTCTCCCTGATAGGTGAAATCGAGCGTGCCGAGAAGCTCCTGGGTCACGTAGCAGAGAAGCTCCTCGGTGAAGTCCATGAGGTCCTCAAAAGTCGCATAGGCCTGGTAGAACTCCATCATGGTGAATTCGGGATTGTGGCGAACCGAAATCCCCTCGTTGCGGAAATTGCGGTTGATTTCGAAGACCTTTTCGAAGCCGCCCACCACGAGCCTCTTGAGGTAGAGCTCGGGGGCGATGCGCAGAAAGAGCTCCATGTCGAGGGCATTGTGATGGGTCACGAAGGGCCGGGCCGTGGCGCCGCCGGGAATCGGCTGCATCATGGGCGTCTCCACTTCGAGAAAATCATGGCCGGTCATGAAGGAACGGATGAGGTTGACGATCCGGGAACGCTTGATGAAGACCTCGCGCACCTCGGGGTTGACGATGAGGTCGACGTAGCGCTGGCGGTAGCGGGTCTCCACGTCGGTGAGACCGTGGAATTTCTCGGGCAGCGGCAGAAGCGATTTCGTGAGGAGGCGGATGGAGGTAACATGGAGTGAAAGCTCGCCGGTCTTGGTGCGAAACGGCCAGCCCGAGGCGCCGATGAGATCACCGATGTCGAAGCCCTCGAAGGAGGCAAACGCTTCATCACCCACCGCGTCCTTCTTGACGTAGAGCTGCATGCGCCCCTTGCGGTCCTGGACCTGGACGAAGGCCGCCTTGCCGAAGGAGCGCCGGGCAATTATACGCCCTGCAACGACGAACGTCTGCGGCTCGGCCTCGAACTCCGTCACGTCACCATAGGCCGCATAAAGATCGGCCGAGGTGTGCTGCGGCCTGTAATCATTGGGATAGGGATTGATTCCCACCTCCCACATGGCATCGACTTTGCGTCTTCTCTGCAGTAGCAGTTCACTCAACTCTTCCATCGACAGACTTCACCTTTCTCAGTCACCTGCCGGCCGCGATAACAATCAGGCAAAATAGCGTATTTCCCGGCGGCAAGTCAAGTAAAAAGGGGGAGCGTCAGGCTCCCCCGGGCTTAATGATTTCAAGCACTTCCGTATACAATCAGAAGCCGCTCACGAGCATCGGCACGGAACGGTTAATGGTGGTTCCGTCCCCGATCTGACCGTAGCCGTTGTCTCCCCAGGCGTAGACGTGACCATCCGTGGCGCGCACGATGTTGTGGTGACCGACGGCAGCGATAATCTGCTGGACCGAGAAGGGAGTACCCGAGGAATTCCCGACGGTCACAGGCGTAAAACTCATGGTCGACGTGGTATTGTTGCCGAGCTGCCCGAAGTTGTTGTACCCCCAGGCCAAGAGGGTGTTGCCCACAACGGCAAGGGCGTGGTCGAGGCCGGCGGCAATGGCGGTGACGGTGCCGTTCATCCCCCCCACCAGCTGGGGCGTAACGCGGGCCAAAGTCGGCGTCGTCAGCGGGTCTACGCCCAGCTGCCCGAGACCGTTGTAGCCCCAGGCCCAGACACGCCCCTGGCCGTCGAGGGCCAGGTCGAACGCTCCACCGGCAGCAATGGCCTTGACCGGCACGATTGCTCCGTTCTCAACATTCTGCACCTGCCGCGGCTCCGAGCTGTACGTCTGCGGCGCGGTGACGTATCCTAACTGGCCGTAGGTATTGTCGCCCCAAGCCCACAACGTCCCGTCCGACTTGAGGGCAAGGCTGTGGCTTCCACCGGCGGCGATTGCCGTGACGCCCACCATGGGCGCGCCGGTCGTAGCATCGAGCACCTGCTTGGGTACGGCTGGAGAAGTACCGGTGGTCGCTGCGGTAAAGAACGGTCCGGCCCCTATCTGCCCGGCTGCGTTGGACCCCCAGGCCCAGACGGTGCCGTTGTTCTGTAGAGCCAGGTTGTGGTCGCCACCGGCGCTGACCGCCGTAATGCCCGACATGGTCCCGACCTTCAAGGGGGCAACGCTGTACGTAAGATTATTGGGAGCGGTGGCACCCAGTTGACCGAAACCGTTGTAGCCCCAGGCACGGACGGTGCTGTTGTTCATGAAGGCGATGGAATGGTCGGCGCCAATGGAAAGACCGACCACGCCCGTAAGCCCTGCCACGGGTCGGGGGGTTGTGACCGTAACGTTACTGGAATTGGTGGGGTCAAGCCCGACCTGACCGAA
>DATDMX010000160.1:0-2429 GCA_036518575.1 Geobacteraceae bacterium
GTAAGGCATGCAAATTGCCATTTGTTTACGTGTATACGGGCCGGGACCCGGCTGTATACAGCAACCCATGTGCCACCGGCACGCCCCGGGAAGCGCACCGGCCGCTCAGGAGTAACGTCTTGAAATCAGGGGTAAACGGAGATTTGAGCGGGCGCTGGAAAGATTAGAAAAAAGGGGAGTTGTGCAATTTTGCCGAAAGGTGTAACATTTTGACTACATTATTTGATAAATTTAATAATTTACCCGCAGGCGAGATGGAGATGGCCATGTACAAGGCACGAGTCATCATTTGCGACGACGAGGTGGAGATCCTGCGCTACCTCAACAAGATCCTCACGGCGAAGGGGCTGACGGTGGAGATCTTCACCTCCGGCAAGGCTCTCCTCAGCTCCCTGGAGAACCGGGCGCTGGAGGAGAGCGACCTTCTGCTCCTCGACGTGAAGATGCCCGACATGGAGGGGACCGAGGTCTTGAGGCGCATCAGGGCGCAAGGTCTTGAGCTTCCCGTGGTCATCATGACTGCCTTCGCCTCCATCAGCTCGGCCATCGAGGCCATGAAGCTCGGCGCCTACGACTACCTCACCAAACCCTTTCCCAAGGAGAAGGTCTTCGGGCTTCTCGACAAGATTCTGGAGCGCAAGGCGCTCCTGCGCGAGAACAGCGCCCTCAAGGAGGAACTGGGCAAGAGTGCGCCCGCCACGTCGCTCATCTTCACGAGCGAGCAGTTTCGCAAGGTCCACGACATGGCGGTCCTCGTGGCCCAGAGCGACGTCAACGTGGTAATCCTCGGCGAGTCGGGGACCGGGAAGGAACTCGTGGCTAACCTCATTCACAGCCGTAGCCCCCGCAGCGGCCGGCGCTTCCTCTCCATCAACTGCGCGGCATTGCCGGAAGCGCTCCTGGAAAGCCAGCTCTTCGGCCACGTGCGCGGCGCCTTCACCGGCGCAGTGGCGGCCCAGAGGGGGCTCCTGGAAGAGGCTGACGGCGGTACGCTCTTTCTCGACGAGGTGGGGGACATGAGTCCGGCCATCCAGGCGAAGCTCCTGCGGGTCTTGCAGGAGGGGGATTTCATCCCGGTGGGGGATACCCGGGCACGGCGGGTGGATATCCGGTTTCTCGCCGCCACCAACAAGGACCTGGAGGAAGAGGTCCGCCAGAAAAGGTTCCGGGAGGACCTCTTTTTCCGCCTGAACGTCATTTCCCTCACCCTTCCCCCGTTGCGGGAGCGGCCCGAGGACATCGAGCCCCTGGCCCGGCACTGCCTGGAAAAGGTCGGCCGCCGGCTCGGGAAGAAACTCGCCGGCTTTACGCCAGAGGCCCTGCAGCTCCTCCAGTCCCACAGCTGGCCGGGGAACATCCGCGAGCTGGAAAATGCGGTGGAGCGCGCCGCCATTCTCACCCAGGGCCCCCTGATAGCGGCCGACGCCCTGCCGCCCTGGAAGAGTGCCCCGCGCACCGAACCGGCGGCGCCGGGGAGGCTCGTTACCCTGGAGACCGTGGAGCGCGACCACATCCTCCACGTCCTGAAGAGCACCGGCCACAACAAGAGCCGGGCCGCGCGGATTCTGGCCATCGCCCGCCGCACCCTCGACCGCAAGATCGAGGAATACGACCTTGACGCAGGCCAGCCGGACGCCGGGGGAGAGAGCTGATGGCGCGCCGTTTCCCCATCCGTGCGAAGCTCACCGTCGGGGCTCTCGTCCCCCTTTTCGTGGCCATCGGCATCTGTTCGCTGGCAGGCCTCTACATCATCAACGCGAAGATCGCCAGCCAGGCCCAGGAGAAGGTCCGCACCGATCTCAACTCGGCCCGCGAGGCGTACCGTAACGAACTGAGCCGCATCGACGAGCTCGTGGGGCTCGCCGCCGCCAACCCCTTTGCCGCCGAGGCCATTGCGAGCTCGAACCGCGCGGCGCTCGCCTCGCTCCTTACGTCCCTCCGGCACAGGAAGCAGCTCGACATCCTGGTGGCGGTGGACGGAAGCGGCCGGGTCCTCTACCGGGCCCACAACCCGCCCCGCTTCGGCGATCGGCCGGCCAACGCCCCGTTCATCTCCGAGGCCCTTGGAGGGAAGGCCGTTGCCGGGACGACGGTCTTCACCCGGGAGCAGCTCGCCGCAGAGGAGGCACATCTAGCGGCGCGGGCGACCATCGAGGTGGTGCCCACCCCCCACTCCCGGCCGCGCCAGGGGACAGTGGAAACCTCGGGCATGGTCATGGTGGCATCAGCCCCTGTGCGCGATGCTGCCGGCCGGGTAGTGGGCGCCCTCTACGGCGGGGAGCTCCTCAACAACAGTAATCTTCTCGTGGACCGGATCAAAGATACCGTCTATGAAGGCGTGAAGTTCAACGGTCAGGACGTGGGGACCGCCACGCTCTTCCTCGGCGACACCCGCATCGCCACCAACGTGCCGGCCGAAGGGGGCCGGC
>DATDMX010000161.1:0-7481 GCA_036518575.1 Geobacteraceae bacterium
CCAGGGCACTCCGGCAGAGCGAAAGCACGAGCAGGCAGGCCAAAAGCGGTATCGAGCGCATGCGGCACCTCCTGAAAGCAGACGTTGGACGGCGGGAAAACGCCGATCACAAATGTACTGCAGGGGGGGTGCTTTTGCAACTGCGCAGGATGCCGGCTACTTCTCGACGCTGATCAGCTCCACGTCGAAGATCAAGGTGGCGTTGGGAGGGATCACCCCGCCGGCGCCGGCGGAGCCGTAGCCAAGCTGCGGCGGGATGATGAGCTTCCTCTTGCCGCCCACCTTCATGGTCATCACCCCTTCGTCCCAACCCGGAATCACCTGCCCCGCACCGATGACGAATTCGAAGGGTGTCCCCCGGTCGAGGGAACTGTCGAACTTGGTGCCGTTCGTCAACCAGCCGGTGTAATGAACCTTCACTGCTTTGCCGGGGACGGGCGCCGGCCCTGTTCCCACCACCAGGTCCTGGTAGCTCAGCCCCGAGGGGGTAGTGACGGCCTGCCCGGCCGGAGCCGCAGGGGAGGCCGACTCGACCTTCTTCTCCACCGGCTGACTGCTCTCCTTCTGGGCACAGGCCGGAATCACAACGGCGGCAACCAGCAACAGGAACACAATCATCTTCTCGACACTTCTCACGTGCTTTCTCCTTCCCATAGAGCTTATCGCTTAAAACTAGATAAAAATAAGCATGTTAAACCTCAACAGCTCAAGCATTGATTCATAAACCACACCACCCTATCCCCCCTACTCCAGCAGATGGAGGAAAAGCCCGCTTCGGAGCTTCGGCTCGAACCAGGTGGATTTCGGCGGCATGATCTTCCCCGCGTCGGCCAGCACCATCAACTCCTCTATGGCAGTGGGATGAAGGGAAAAGGCGACCTCATACTCGCCACTGTCCACGAGCCGTTCCAGCTCTGCCACCCCGCGGATTCCCCCCACGAAATGGATGCGCTGGTCGGTGCGCGGATTGCGGATACCCAGGACGGGGCTCAGGAGGTTGTCCTGGAGGATGGAAACGTCAAGGCCGGCAACCGCGTCGCCTTCGGGAAAGCTTCCTTCCTTTGGCCGCATTTCGTACCAGCGCCCCGACAAGTACATGCCAAAGACATGGCGCTCATCGGGAGTAACGGCAGCGTTGACCGGCGTCAGTTCGAATCTCTTGCTCACGGCCAGAATGAATTCGGCAACCTCCGGGCCGTTCAATTCCTTCACCACCCGGTTGTAGGGCATGATGTGCATTTCATTGTCGGGAAAGATCACCGTAAGGAAGTAGTTGTACTCCTCCTGGCCCGTGTGGGAGGGATTGGCCTCACGGCGCAACTCCCTGACCCGGCTTGCCGCGGCGCTACGGTGGTGGCCATCAGCCACGTAGAGCGTATCGATGGCCGCAAAGAGCGAGGTGAGGCGGTCGATCTTCTCCCGGTCCCGCACGACCCAAAGGGTGTGGTGCACCCCATCGTCGCTTGTGAAGTCATAGTCGGGATCGGCGGTGACGAACTCCGCCATCAGGGCACCGATGGCCGGATCGTGGCGATAGGTATAGAAGACCGGCTCATCGTTGGCATTGAGGTAATCGATGTGCTTCACCCGGTCTTCTTCCTTGTCGGCCCGCGTCAGCTCGTGCTTCTTGATGACGCCACTCTGGTAGTCGTCCACACCGGCGCACACCACAAGTCCCGTCTGTTCGAGCGCACCCATGCGCTGGCGGTAGACGTAGTAACACTCCTCGGCATCCTGGACGAGGATCCCGTCACGGAGAAACCGTGCCAGGTTCTCCTGCCCCCGGCGATAGACCTGCTCGTCGTGCGGGTCCACATCGTCGGCGAGGTCGATTTCGGGCCGGGAAACATGAAGGAAGCTGAAGGGATTTCCCGCCGCCATCCCCCTCGCCTCCTCGACGTTCATGACGTCGTAGGGAAGCGCCGCCACCTTTTCGGCCAGATCACGGCGGGGCCGCACCCCGCGAAACGGTTTGATGAATGCCATAACTATTCTCGCCCCTTCTTCTTAAAAGTAGCGCTTTGCGCCGACAAATTTCTTCTCGAAGTAACCTTCCGTGAGAGACGATATCTTGATATCGTCCCCCCGGCGTGGCGCGTGGACGAAGCGGCCATCGCCAACGTAGATCCCCACATGGGTTATGCTCTCCTCAGAACTGCCGAAGAACACGAGGTCGCCGTCCTTCAGGTCGTCCTTCGCCACCACATCCCCGACGCGGAACTGCTCGCGGGAAGTGCGCGGGATGTTGACCCCGCAGAGATTGTAGACCGCACGAACAAAACCGCTGCAGTCCATCCCGTCAACGACCGTGTCTCCGCCCCAGCGGTACGGGATGCCGACGAAACGCTCGGCAGTACGGGCTGCGATGGCGCCCATGTCGCCCGTACGCTTCGGCTTTGCCCCTGGCTCGCTCTTGGTCCGGATCTCCGGCCCCTTCGCCTTTTCGAGCGTCGCATTCTGGGGCGAGGCGATGAAGTAGGAGCCGATCATACCTTCGGCCACCAGCTTACGCGCCGCCTTCTTCGCCTCGTTCCAGGTGCTGAAATCTCCGAAACGCACGGCGTAGAGGCCGGTTTCGCGCTTGAAATAGAACGCCTCGATCCCCTTGGTCTGGAGACGTGCGCTGAGACGCTCGGCGTTTTTCACTTCGGCGAAGGCCCCCACCTGAATGGAGTAGCCAAGCCGGGTGATCCCCTTCGTTTCCTTGAGCTGTGCGGCACAACCGGGGGCCGCGAAAACCGCGATGCTCACGAGGAGCCAGACACAACAGACTATACGCTTCATTGAACACAACCTTTGTCGCTAAGAACGGAAAACAGGGACCACGGGCCTCTGCTCTGAATATGAGATCAATCGTCGGCGGAAACGTTTCGCCTTACGCCCATGAGGAAGGCGACGATGAACTCCTCCAGGTCACCATCGAGCACCGTGTCGGGATTCCCGGTTTCCACACCGGTGCGCAGGTCCTTGACCATCTTGTAGGGATGCAGCACGTAGGAGCGGATCTGGCTCCCCCAGCCAATCTCCTTCTTCTCGCCGCCGATTTCCGCGGCCTTCGCTTCGCGCTCCTGCAGTTCCCGCTCGTAGAGTTTCGCCCGCAACACCCGCATGGCAGTGGCGCGGTTGAGGTGCTGGCTCCGCTCGGTCTGACACGCCACGACGATGCCCGTAGGGATATGGGTGATGCGAACGGCCGAATCGGTGGTGTTGACGTGCTGACCGCCGGCGCCGCTCGACCGGTAGGTGTCGACCCTTAGCTCGCTTTCGGCCACCTTCACCTCGATGTCATCCTCGATCTCGGGGAAGACGAAGACCGAGGCAAAGGACGTGTGCCGTCGGGCGTTGCTGTCGAAGGGGGAAATCCGCACGAGCCGGTGGATACCGACCTCGGCCTTGAGGTAGCCGTAGGCGAATTCGCCGCTCGCGGCAAAGGTGACACCCTTGATGCCGGCCTCCTCGCCTGCCTGGTAATCGGTGATCTCGGTCTTCCAGCCGCGCCGCTCGCAGTAGCGCAGGTACATCCGGAGAAGCATCTCGGCCCAGTCCTGGGACTCGGTACCTCCTGCCCCGGCGTTGATGGAGACGAAGCAGGAGCTTCGATCGTGCGGACCGGAAAGCATCCGAAAAAACTCGGCGGACGCCACGTCCTTTTCCAGACTGGCGTTCAGCTCGTGGACCTCGGCGAGCGTCGCCTCGTCGCCAGCCTCCGCGCCAAGCTCGATGAGCACGCGGATGTCCTCCACCTGACGGTTGAGGCGGTCCCACGTCTCCACGACCTTCTCCATGGCCGTGCGTTCCTTCAAGATCTTCTGCGCCGTTTCGTTGTCGTCCCAGAAACCGGGAAGGGCAATCCTCGCTTCCAGCTCGGCAATGTCCTCGCGCTTCGTATCTATGTCAAAGAGACCCCCGAAGTTTGGCGATCCGCTCGGTGAGCCCTTCGATGGTGGCAATTTCTTCTCTGAACATCATGTGCTCCTTATGTAATGGTCTTAGGATACTAAATCTTATGATTTCCGTTTTCTCAGCGCCAGGGCAGCGAGTACTACGGTGGCCACCAGACAGACAACGGCGAAGCTATCCCCCACGCGGTCGTACACCGTCCCGCCCCTGCCGAGAGTGACGCTCCCCTTGACGACTGCCTCCTCAAAGAGGGGGGTTGTGTCGTGCATTTCCCCGTGGCTGTCGATGATGGCCGAGATCCCGGTGTTGGTGGCCCGCACGAAGGGAACGCGGTTCTCCACGGCACGAAAAACGGTCATGGCAAGATGCTGGTAAGGGGCCGATGAGCGCTTGTACCAGGCGTCGTTGGAGATGTTCACGAGAAGCCGGCTCCCCGCGTTTACGTAGGCCCGGGAAAGCTCGGGGAAAATACCCTCGAAACAGACGAGCACGCCAAGCTCTCCCTTGCCCGTGTTGAGGGGAGTCGCCTTGGCACCCGGCACGAAGTCGCCGATTCCCTCCACGAGCTTGCTCACGAAGGGGAGAAACCGCGCCATGGGCACGTACTCGCCGAAGGGAACCAGATGAAGCTTGTCGCTGCGCCCGAGCACCTCACCTGTTGGCGAAAGCATAAAGGCACTGTTGAGAAAGCTCGTTTTCTCCCCCTTCTCTTCGTAGGCCGGGCTGCCGAAGACGAGGTAGCATTTTGCTTCCCGGGCCAGGGCCTTGATGCGTTCGGCGTAACGGACGTCGCTCTGAAAGAAGAAGGGGGCCGCACTCTCCGGCCAGACCACCAGGTCACAGCCGCCGGCAGTCGCCTGCCGGGTGAGCCGTTCGTAGATTGCCACCGTCGCTTCCTGGAACGCGGGGTTCCACTTGATATCCTGGGAGATGTTCCCCTGGATGAGGGCAACCTTCAGCGCGGGCCCGACCTCCCGCTCATGCAGCCGGTAGGAGCCGTAGCCCAGCGTCGCTGCCAGAAGAACCACGAGGGCCGCGCCACTCTTCAAGGGCCAGGCACGCCGCTCCCCAGTGACGGCTCCCTTGACGAGGCGGTAGAGCACCACATTGGCAAAGGCGATGAGAAAGCTTACGCCGTACACCCCCACGAGATCAGCAATCTGGATGAGGGGAAGAAGGCGGTACTGGGAGTAGCCGAGGCTCGCCCACGGGAAACCGGTCAGGAAAAACGAGCGGAAATACTCAAGCCCCACCCACAGTACCGGGAAGGACAGGAGAGGCGAGATGCCGGCATCCTCTCCACGGCGCACCAGGAAGGCGACAACGCCGAAATAGAGGGCGAGATAGGCCGCCAGGAAGAGATAGAGGCAGACACTCACGCTCCAGTGGAGCTTTCCGTACGTCACCATGACGATATTGAGCCAGTAGAGGATACCGGCATAGGCGGTCATGCCGCTGACGAAACCGAGCCGGAACGCCTTGCGTGGGCTCTTGGCGCCGATGGCCAGAAACAGCGGCACGAAGGCGCACCATGCCGCGAAGGGGATGTCGGGCTTCGGAAAGGAGAACGCCACGAGGAGCCCTGCCAGGACGGCCAGAGCATAATCGCGACGGGAAACGGCATTGAAATCAGGCAGTCTGAAGCGGCGATAATCCACTACTCTTCGCTCTCCTCGACCCGAGGCGCCAGCTTCCGGATCCGTACCTTGCTGATGCGCCGTTCATCGGCCTCCAGCACGGTGACGTGGATGGTGTCGGTGGTCACTTCTTCCCCCACGACCGGTATCCGGCCGGTGAGATGGATGATGAGGCCGCCGAGCGTGTCGAATTTCTCCCGCTCGACCTCGATGTCGAAGTATTCCTCCAGCTCCTCAACGGGGAGCCGCGCATCGGCCACGACGGTGCCGTCCGGCTCTTCCACGAGCCATTCCTCCTCCAGGTCGTATTCGTCCTGGATATCGCCCACGATTTCCTCCAGCAGGTCCTCGATGGTCACGAGCCCCGAGGTCCCGCCGTATTCGTCGATGACGATGGCAATGTGTACCCGCTTCTTCTTGAATTCGTGGAGAAGCTCCTCGAGGTTCTTCGATTCGGGGATGAAGTAGGGAGGACGGAGGATCTTTTTCAGCACCACGGCCGATTCATCCATACCCCAGTACTTGAGAAGGTCCTTGGCGTAGAGAAGACCCACGATGTTGTCGACGGTCCCCTCGTAGACGGGAATGCGCGAATGGCCGCAGGCGATGATCGAGCTGAGGACTTCCCTCACCGTGGCATCTGCGGCCACGATGGCCATATCGGTACGCGGCACCATGATCTCCCGCACCACGGTATCCCCCAGGGTGAAGATGGCACGGATCATGTCGTTTTCTTCTTCGTTGATGATCCCTTCCTCTTCCCCGGCGTCCATCAACTGCTGAATCTCTTCTTCGGTTATCTTCCGCTTGCCGGAAAGAAACCTGTTCACAGCGTCCCACAAACCGTTCTTTTTCCAGCCAGGCCCCTCTTCCAAGGATCTGCCCCCTCAATCATCACAAAATTGTCGGGTCGGTCGAACCGGCCACTGATAGTTACTGCTGCGGGTGCGGCGAGGCGACGGCCCACCCGATAATCTAGCCGAACGTCCTGAAGAGAACAAGGACGAGAATCGTTATGCCGGCGCCGGTGAGAGCACCGAGCACCACCTCGCGCAGGGAATGGATGCGGAGGAGAAGACGAGAATGACTCACCATCACGGCAAGGACAATAGCCAAAAGCGACGTTATCGGGTCCAGGGTATTGAACGTCACGATGGTGGCGATGGCGGACGCCACCGCGGCATGACCGCTGGGAAGCCCTCCGTGCAGGGGAGTCCCCTTCCCCGACAGCGCCTTCAGAATGACGACCACGATGACCACGATGAGAAGAGAAACGGTCGTTGCCATCTCAGACGGTGTTCCTACCACGCTAAGGACCCCCTTGTAAACAGGAAAGATGTACTTGGAGAGGATCAGGTATCCCATCACCGAGGCCCCGATGGCAGCCACCAGCACCGCACCGGCTGCCACATCCTTCGCGATCTTGGCCAAGGGGTGATAGTCGGGTGAGACCAGATCCACCACCGCTTCGACGGCGGTGTTCATGAGCTCGGCAAAGAGCACGAAGCAGACCGAGACGGTAAGAAGCGTGAATTCGAGAGGAGAGACCTCCAGGAACAAGACGGCGACGAGCAGCACGACGGCGGATAGAAAGTGCCAGCGCATGTGCTTCTGGGTCCTGGCCGTGTAGATGATCCCCTCGATGGCGCAGTTTACCGACTCTATAAAGCGGGTGGGTTTCAATAGTTATCCTAGGGGCGGGCGTGACCTTCCGACCATCTCGCCGCCGTGTCCTCGAAACCCCGCTTCGACGTAGCGCTGCTACGACTCAGCGAAACTTCTGCGGGCCGGCAACGATCTGGCCGAAATCTCGCGCCCGTTGGTAAAACCTTTGTGATCCGATTTTTTCCCTTGATCCGCGTCCCTTTAAATGTAGCCTTCTTTCTCAAGCAGGGAAATAATCTCCCGCTCCTTTGCCTCCATCCGCTCGGCCTCGGCCTCACC
>DATDMX010000162.1:0-3350 GCA_036518575.1 Geobacteraceae bacterium
TTGTCCCGCGGGCTGTCCAGGTTGCGGGTGGCATAGATGTCGGTCACGTTGCAGCCGAAACCGAGGAGCATGTGGATGAACGATTTGCCGTGGAGGCCGACGGCATGCATCGCCCGGTCCATGACGAAGGCTGCCCGCGCCATGTAGCCGCTTCCCTCCAGGAAGGTGATGAAGAACATCATGGCAAAGATGACCGGCACGAAGACGAGCACGTTTCCCACCCCGGCGATGATGCCGTCGGTGACGAGCGACGCGGTCCAGTCCGGGGCATGGATGAAGCCGATCAGGGCTTCCGCCCATCGTTTGCAGGGCCCCGAGGCCATGTCGCCGATCCAGTCGCCATAGGGCTTGGAGAGGTCGAAGGTGAGCTTGAACATGATCCACATGGCGGCGAGGAAAATCGGGATGCCGAGGAAGCGGTTGAGAACGATGCGGTCGATCTTCTCCGTCACTTCCATTTTTCTGAGCTCCGGCTTTTCCAGAACCTCGCGCGTGAGACCGGAGGCGAGGGCATAGCGGGCGTCGGCCATGATGGCCTCGATGTCTTCACCGTGAGCCCGCCTGAGGTGATGGAGCGCCTCGTCAAGGATATGCTCCCCGTCGAGTCCCGCTGAGAGCGCCACCTTTTCGTCCCCTTCCATCACCTTGAAGGCGAGCCAGCGCAGGGGGTACGCTGCGGCGAGCTCGGGATGGCTCTTTTTCAGGGTATTCGCCACGAACTCCGCCGCGGTCTCCACATCCGTGCCGTAGTTGAGAACGGCCGGCGTGCGGCCTGCAGAATCGTCGGCTGTGGCGATAACGCTCTTCAAGAGTTCGTCCAGCCCCTTTTTCCGCGTGGCCGAGGTGGGGATGGCCGTGATGCCGAGCATCTTCTCGATTCTCTCCACGTCGATGCGGTACCCTTTCGCCTCCGCCTCGTCGAAGATGTTGAGGGCCATCACCACGGGAATCCCCAGCTCCAGAAGCTGGATCGTGAGGTAGAGATTTCTCTCCAGGTTGGTGGCATCCACCACGTTGACGATCAAGTCGGGCCGTTCGTTCACCAAGTAGTCGCGGGCAATGATTTCTTCCTGGGTATAGGGGGAGAGGGAGTAGGTGCCGGGGAGATCCACGAGCCTGATCCTACGGCCGCTGTAATCGAAGGCCGCCTCCTTCTTTTCAACGGTTACGCCGGCCCAGTTACCCACCTGGAGGCGGGTGCCGGCGATGGCGTTGATGAGGGTCGACTTCCCCGAGTTGGGGTTACCGGCCACGGCGATGGTGATGGTGCGCTTTGCCACCGGGCGGAGGATGGGGCCTTGTGCCTCTGCGCTTTCTGTTTCCACGATTTTGGGCTGCGTGATCATTCCGCCACCTCCACGGCAATTCCTTCAGCCTCCTTCTTCCGGAGCGAAAGGCTGTAGTTCTTGATCTTCACCTCGATGGGGTCACCGAGGGGAGCGACCTTCACCACTCGCACTTCTTCGCCCACGAGCACTCCCATGTCCATAAGCCTTCTCTTCAGGGGCCCGATGGCGCCCATTGCCGTGATTCTTCCTGTCTCGCCTGGTTTCAGTCGTGCCAAATTCATTGCTGTCTCCTTACCATGATCTTCATCGCCAGACCGCGGTCCACGGCTATGCGCGATTCGTCCACCTTCAAGAGGATCGGACCGCCCCCGCCGTTGTTGAGCATCTCCACGCTCTTGCCGACCCTGAGGCCCATATCCTCCGACCGGCACTCCGTGCGGCAGCCATCGCAGTCGTGCGACGTGTGGAACCTGACGGCAATAATTTCCCCCTGTTCCCCGGGGCTCAAAAGTCCTAGTGGCATCATGGTCCTACCTCCGTTATCCTGCTCGTTGATTGTGAAAGGCGTTTTCATTTGAGGTTGCTGAAAAAAGACGGTGGGGCCGTCTGGTGAACTTGAAAGTTGTTATCAATTTAATGTGAAACAAGCCTACCTGTCAAGAAAAAATTTGGCTCTTCAGGAAATTCCGTGGGAGGGAAAACGAGGGCGGAAGATGCGAAGACGAAAAGCGTTAGGGACGACTGCCCCGGCACACCGGGCACCCCTGCATGGAAAGGGGCTTTTCCAGGTTGCAGGCGGCAAGGAGCGCTTCGTCGCGGAAAATGTCCAGGGTCGGGCCGTCCGCCTTTACCACCCCTTCGTGGAGAACGATGGTCCGCTCGCACAGTTCCAGCACCATGTCGAGGTCGTGGCTCGTGAATATTTTCGTGTGGCGGAAATCTTGCAGAAGCCCCATGAGGCCCCGCCGCGCCCGGGGGTCGAGGCCCGTCGTCGGCTCGTCCATGACGAGGATGTCGGGGGACATGGAGAGGACCGTGGCGATGGCGACGCGGCGCTTCTCGCCGGCAGAGAGCTGGTAGGGGGGCTTGTCCCGCAGATGTTCCGCGCCGACAACGGCAAGCGCCCGGACCACCCGGGTTTCCACCTCCTCCCGGGGTAGCCCCAGGTTGAAGGGGCCAAAGGCCACGTCGTCGAAAACGGTGGGCATGAAGAGCTGGTCGTCCGGGTCCTGAAAGACCATGCCGACGGTGCGGCGGATTTCGGGAAGCGTGGCCCGCGTGAGGGGGAAGTCGCCCACCCGCACGGTCCCGGCCGTCGGCGTGAGGAAGCCGTTGAGGTGAAGGAGGAGGGTCGATTTCCCGGCTCCGTTGGCCCCCACCACGGCCACCGATTCGCCGTGGGTGATGCGGAAAGAGATGCCCCGCAGGGCCTCGGTGCCGTCGGCGTAGGTGTGGCGAAGTCCTTCGACCGCCACGATATGATGGCTCATCGTGCCACCTCCAGGAGAGCTGTACCGAGAAGCTGCGGCAGATCGACAGCGCGCAGGCAGATGAAAAGCGCGGACCAGCCGGCCGTGAAGAAGGCTTCCCGCCAGCCGAAGTCGAAGGAGCGCCTCAGGGTGAAGACGCCGTTGAAACCGCGGGAAAGCATGGCCAGATGGACCCGCCGCGCCCGGGCGATGGTGCGCAGGAGGAGATGGGCCACGAGGCTCGAATAGGTGCGCATCTCCAGTCCGCGGCCGTCGAAGGTTCGTAGCTCACGCGCGCGCGCCATCCGCCCACCTTCGTCAGCCAGCACGAAGATGTAGCGGTAGAGAAAGAGGAGCTGCACGACAAAGGCCCGTGGCGCACCGAGCCGCTCGAGTGCCGCGCAGACCCCGTTGAAGCCCGTGGTGGCGATGAGAATGAGGGCTGCTCCCACGGTGAGGCACAGACGCAGGAGAATGGAGAAAAAGGACAGCCATCCCCCGGACAGGGCGAGGGGGCCAGCCTGTAGGAGGATCTGCCGGTCGAGCAGCGGGTTGAAAATGGCCACAAAGAGGACGAAGGGGAAGGCGAGGA
>DATDMX010000163.1:0-2291 GCA_036518575.1 Geobacteraceae bacterium
CCGTCGTGCTGGGTCACCTCCAGCTGCATGCCCACTTCCGGAGCGAGGTCGGCGGGGAGGTCGGTCCGGGGGACTTCCGCCACCATCGCATCAACCCTCTCGCCGTAGGCGTCCGCCACCGCAATGGTGACGGTCTTCTCATCGCCGGGGCTCATGCCCACTATTGCCTGCTCGAAACCGGGGATGACCTGGCCTTCGCCGATGGTGAACTCGAGCGGTCCGTTCTCGCAGCCGCAATCCCCTTCGTGACAGTCGGAAGAATCGAAAACGGTGCCGTCCTCCAGTCTCCCGGTGTAGTGCACCCGTACCTTGTCGCCTGTTTTTGCCTGTGCCATAGTGCCGCCTTTCGCGTTTTCTGTCGTTACAACTTCGTCGACTATAGCAGATACGGGCAGTTATTGCACCGACTTTCGGGTTTTGCTGTTCCGATGGATTTTTCTCGAATCCATCTATTTAAGCTCGAATGATACCTTGAGAACTACCTGATACTCCTTCACGTTCCCGTCATCGCCTACATGGCCGCGGATCTCCTCCACCTCGAACCAGGAGATCTTGTCGAGCGTGTTGTGGGCCTTCGTGAGTGCCGCCTGGATGGCCGCCTCGATGCCGCCACCGGAAACGCCGATAACTTCAACCTTCTTGTAGATTCTTTCCTTGCCGTACATGGTAACCTCCTTTCGTGCGTGGGTGTTTGCTGTAATGGTAGCACGCCGGGGCGGCGAGTAAAGGCGGGGGAGATGGGGCTTTTCTTCGTGCGGTGATGATGGTATGGTTGACCACGAAAAGCCAGTGTGAAAGGAGAACGGCAGCGGTGGAGACAAGAGACAGAGCCATCCTCTTCAGGGGGCTCGTGGTGAACCTGGAGCAGATGGAAGTGAAGATTGGCGCCAAGGGATGGCATACCTACCAGATCGTGCGCCATCCGGGTGGGGTGGCGGTCCTGCCGCTTCACGACGACGGCACGGTCACCCTCATCCGCCAGCTGCGGCCGGCCATCGAGCGCGTGACCACGGAGATTCCGGCCGGTCGGCTCGACCCGGGGGAAGAGCCGGCGGCGTGCGGCCTGAGGGAGCTTGCCGAGGAGACGGGGCTCGTGGCGGAAAAGCTGGAGTCC
The DNA here is from genome assembly GCA_036518575.1 of Geobacteraceae bacterium. GTDB lineage: Bacteria > Desulfobacterota > Desulfuromonadia > Geobacterales > Geobacteraceae > DATDMX01. The sequence goes on from DATDMX010000163.1 coordinate 1,115, forward strand.
CTTGGCGTCCTCCACACCTCTCCCGGCGTCTTCGACGAGACGATTCACCTCTACCTCGCCACGGGGCTTAGCCAGGGGGAGGCGGAGCCCGAGGCCTACGAGGATATCGAGACGGTGCGGGTTCCTCTGGCCGAGGCGCTCCGGATGGCAACGGACGGCCGCATCAGCGACGGAAAGACCATGGCGGCGCTCCTGCGGGCGGCGGGGAGGACCCCATGATCCTCACGGCAACGGTGGGAGCGGAGCAGGCGGGGCTTCGGCTCGACGCCGGCGCGGCTGCGCTCTTTCCCCAGCTCTCCAAAAGCCGCATCCGTACCGTCATCGACTGGGGCGGCTGCACGGTGGCGGGGACCATGGTGCGGGTCGCTTCCCGCACGCTGCGCGAGGGGGAGGAGATCGTCCTCGGCGTCATGGAGCCCGAGCGCTGCCGCGAGTTGGTCTACACGAAGGAAGAGCTCCTCTACGAGGACGCGGGCTACCTCGCCGTCAACAAGGAGCCGGGGCTCAACTCCCAGCGCACCCCCTACCAGTTGAAGGGGACGGTGGAGTACGCCGTCACCCTGTATCTTCGCTCTCTCGGGCTCAAGGAGGATGCCCGGGTCATCCACCGCCTCGACCGGGGCACCTCCGGCGTCATGTTTTTCCCCAAGCACAAGCAGGCCGCCACCCACATCTCGTGGCAGCTCAAGAACGGCGGGGTGGAGAAGGTCTACTGGGCGCTCGTGGCGGCGGTCCCCGACGAGGAGAGCTGGCGGGTGGACGCGCCCATCGCCAAGGTGAGCAAGTTCCGCTACGGCGTGGCGCTCCCCGGAAAGCCCGCCACGACCCTCTTTCGGGTCCTTGCGGTCGGCAAGGGCGCAACCCTCATCGAGGCGCGCCCCTTGACCGGCAGAACGCACCAGATCAGGGTGCATCTCACCCACGGCGGCTTTCCCATCGTGGGGGATGCCCCCTACGGCGGTGCGCCGGCAGCGCGCATGATGCTCCACTGCCGCTCCATGGCCTTTCGGGATCTAAGGGGGAAGGACGTGGCAGCCACGGCGCCGGTGGATGCGGCGTTTGCGGAGATCTGCCGGGAGTACGGCATCGAGGTGCCGGAGTAATTTCCGGCTATGCTCTTATTATCCCTTGACGATAATATCTTCCCGGGATAATATGTTGTCATGATCAAATCCTT
>DATDMX010000164.1:0-2124 GCA_036518575.1 Geobacteraceae bacterium
CAGCTTCACGCCGTGGAGCCATGGAGAAGAAAGCCGGCCGCCGCGGACCCGTAACGAGACATGAAAACGAGCTACTGCAAGGAGTTACGGCATTTCGTACGGCCAGGCGCTGCTTGCGGAGGTTTCCTGCGGGACAGGAAAATTCCTGCGGGAGAGGAAGACAGAGGAGGCGGGATGTGGCGTGGTTCTCAGTGCTGCAGGGGGATCCCCTGCTTCTTGAGGAGGGCGTAGAGACGCGACGGGGAAAGACCTGCCACCCGGCACGCCTGGCCGATGTCGTTGGCGGCGAGTGTCATGAGGTCGTGCAGGTACTGCTTCTCGGCCTGGGCCCAGACGGAATCGCGAAAGTCCTGGAGGGGCGGGAGATTGCGGCACTCTTCATGCGCACCCGGCACGGCGGAGTGCTCCTTCTGCATGGAGGCCCGGGCCGCCTCGATGCGGAGTTGGATGGGGAGGTGCTTGGGAAAGAGGATCGCTTCGAGACGGGCGGCGGCGACGGTGCGTTCGAGGGTGTTGACGAGCTCGCGCACATTCCCCGGCCAGGGGTGGGAAGCGAGCATCTTCAGGAAGTCGGGTGAAAACCCCTTGGGCGGGATCCCCTGCTCCGCGCAGATCCGATCGGCCTGGTGACGCGCCAGCGGCTTGAGGTCCTCGGGATGCTCGCGCAGGGTCGGGAGCTCGATGACGAAGGAGCGCAGGCGGAAGAGGAGATCGTCGCGAAAGCGCCCGTCCTTCACCATGTCGTCGAGATTGCGGTTCGTGGCCGCCACCAGCCTGAAATGACTCTCCAGCTCGCGGCTGCTTCCGAGCGGCCGGAACCTGTGCTCCTGGAGCACGCGCAGGAAAGTCCTCTGCAGCGCGAGGGGAAGCTCACCGATCTCGTCGAGGAAGAGGGTGCCCCCGTCGGCCTGGAGGATGAGGCCGTCCCGCGCGTGGTCGGCACCGGTGAAGGCTCCCTTTTCGTGACCGAAGAGGAGGCTCTCGATGAGGTTCTCGGGGAGAGCCGCGCAGTCCACCACCACGAAATTCCCGCCGCTGCGGCGGCTGTTGCGGTGCACCGCTCGGGCGAACAGCTCCGTCCCCGTCCCCGTTTCCCCCACCACGAGCACGCTGGCATCGCTCGCCGCCGCCTGCGCCACCTGTTCGAGGCACGCTTCGAGCCTGGCGCTTCTCCCCACGATCCCCTCCCGCTTCAGGTCGGGCGGGTCGGCGCCGCCGCGCACCGCAATCTTCTGCTTGCGGTAGCGTAGGGCCCGGATGAGGGAGAGGGTGATCTCCTTCGTCGACGCCCCCTTCTCCAGGTAATCCCAGACCCCGCTCTTGATGGCGAGCTCCGCCCCGTTCGGGTCGCCATAGCCGGTCATGATGATGATCTCCGGGGCGAGGGGGAGTTTCTCCAGGTGGGGAAGCATGTCGAGGCCGTTGCCGTCGGGCAGGCGCACGTCGAGGAAGGTCACGTCGAAGGCTTCGGCCGCCGCTTTCTTCAGCCCGTCCCCGAGGGTATGGGCACAGGTCGCTTCGAGCCCCTGGCGGCTGGCCACGAGCGCGAGGGACTGGCACATCAGCTGGTCGTCGTCGATGATGAGTATCCTAGCCATCGCTTCCTCCCTGCGGACGCGAGCCGTCCAGCACCCGGCGGATGAGGGTGGCGATCTCGCTTCGTTCCAGGGGCTTGATGGCCACTTCGCTGATGAATTCGGCCGTCGCCCCGTCGCAGGTCATGACGCCGCTCGAGGCGAGATCATAGCCGGTGCAGAGAATGATGGGAATGTCCGGGCGGATGCCCGCCAGCTCGCGCGCCAGCTCGGTGCCGTTCATGTGGGGCATGGTCTGGTCGGTGATGACGAGATCGAAGCGTTCGGGCTGCGCGCGGAAGAGCTGCAGCGCCCCGCACGGGTCGCTGGCGGCGTCTACCTCGTAGCCGAGCTTGCGGAGCATTCTCTGGGCCGCGAAGGCCAGGGCCTCCTCGTCGTCAACGAGCAGTATGCGTTCGTTCCCCGCGACGGCACCGCGTGGCTGGTCGCCAACCCCGGGCTGCTGCCCCGCGTCGATGCTCGGCAGGAACACGCTGAAGTCCGCCCCTTCACCCGTGGCACTCTCCACCGTGATGGCGCCGCCGTGGTT
>DATDMX010000165.1:0-3809 GCA_036518575.1 Geobacteraceae bacterium
CAAGCCCCTTCCACCGATCGTGGTTGCCGTCGCAGTTGTCATCGTCGTCACTTCCCTCCCCTCCCTCCCCATTATTGCGGTGGAACCGCTCCCTATCCTCTCGCGGGACCACCGCACCCACCATTCGGGCCGTGCTCCCCCGGCGCTCTTCCGCGTTTGACGATCCTTTCGCAATAACCGTCACACCACGCCTTCCTGCGGCCGGGTGCCGTTCGAACATGCCGCGGACCAGCCTGCGGGGAGAGAGTAAAGGAGAAGAGCAATGAATTATATGCGCTTACTGCTCGGCGCGTTCGGCCTTGCCGCCGCCACGCTCATCATGACCGGCTCGGCGGAGCCGGACCAGTCAACGAGGGAGCACAAGGATTTTCGTAAGCAGAGACTCTGGTCGATCGAGAATACGAAGACGGTGGGGAACGGCACCATGAGCCGCACGCCGCAGGGATCCCTCGTGGACCGCATCACCATGGAGGGAGAAGCCAGCTCCGGTGAGGGTGCGACTGCCCTCAAGGGGAAGTTCACCATGATTTTGAGCGTGTTCACGCCGGAGAAGGACATGGCTGGTCAGAAGAAGGGGCACTGGTACGTGCGCGGCGACTGGACCATCTCCGATCCCCTGGCACCCCCCGAACAGCTGAAGTACCGCCACACACCCGCGGTAGTGAAGGGAACCATGAACGCCGACCTCCGCTTCAATCCCCTCAAGGCCCCCGGACAGATCAACGGCTACGTGCGTCTCGTGAGCGGCAAGAAGGGGATCTTTGCGGGGAGCGAAAAGTTCGAAGGCAATCTGAAAATAAGCCCATAAGCGGGCAAAGCATAACGTGGAGGCTACAATGAAACGAACCGATCAGAATACCGAGGGGAACCCGTGTTCCCGCCCTGCCTTCCTCCTGCTGTTTTTCGTGGTGCTGTTCTTTCTCCTCATGACCGTCGGCCGCGCCAGGGCCGATGTCAGGGCAACCGATACCACTAACCGCAGCATTAAGGCCGGCACCATGGTGCCCAACCCGGGCACCCAAGCCCAGGAACTGGCAAACATCACCTTTCCCGCCCCCTACAACGTCTTCGAATTCGTCGTCACCTGCGGTGCCTGCCATGGCGGGACCGTCGACCAGAATGCCGCCCACTTCGGCAACTGGGCCGGGACGAACATGGCCAGCGCCGCGCGCGACCCGGTCTTTCGGGCCAACCAGATGATCGTCAACGGTCAGATCAAGGCGGCGACCGGCAAGGATGGCGCCGGCAACATGTGTTTCCGTTGCCACAGCCCCAACGCATGGCTCTCGGGCCGGACCGACCCGGCCCTGAACGGCAGCGGCGACGGCAGCCAGCTCATCCAGAGCGTCCTCCTCTCAACCGACACCGAAGGGATCTCGTGCGAAACATGCCACCGGGCCATCGGCAACGTCACCATGAAGAGGAGTAATCTCCTGCCCACCGAGCCGGCCTGGAACATGATGTCCGGCCTCGACGACTGGCCCCACACGGGTCAGCCCTATCCCCAGGGCCCGCTGGCCGGCATGCCGCTCGGTGACGCCACCCTCCAGTTCAACGACGGCATGACCTACGGTGGCAAGTACTCCGGCTCGGTGGGGCTCTCCTTCGGCGACCTCCCCATCTTCGGCACGTACTACACCGGCCAGACCTACGGCATCTACCCGGAAGGCTGGCTGAACGCCATGGGCCAGGACGTGAGCGGCCAGGTGGTGGTCAATCCCGATGGCACAACGCCCGTCAATTTCGAGGCTCCCATCGGCCCGCCCCTCAAGAACGGCGGTCCGGGTTACGACTACCAGAACCAGGCCATCGCCATCGAGCACCCCACCTTCAAGGATGATTTCATCCGCTCCAGCGAATTCTGCGGCTCCTGTCATGACCTGTCCATCCCCGTCCTTAACCACGGCAGTCCCGAACAGCGTACGTATACCGAGTGGAAGTTCAGCGCCTTCGGCAAGTTCAGCAGCAACGGCGTGGCCACGGGGATGAACAGCGCCCGCTGCCAGGACTGCCACATGCCCACCATGAAGCATGAGTACAGCGACACCGCCCGCGTTTCCCTCAACCCCGATCCCACCCTCACCGGCTACTTCCCCTACGGCAAGGACCGCAACCCCAACGGTGGCACTGCCTTCCACAAAATGGCCGGGGCCAACCGGGATCTGCCGCAGATGATGAAGGTCCTCTATCCCGAGGTGGACCTGGAAGTTGTGGGCGCTCCCACCGGCAAGGACACCCGCGTCTTCCCCGGTCTCCTTTCCGACCGGTCGGCGGCCTGGAACAGGACCACGCGCAACACCGAGATCTCCATGGTCGAGGCGGCCTCGGTGGAGATCGTCGGCATCTCCGAGGTGGCGCCGGGAAGCTACGAAGCACAGGTCAAGATCACCAACCACTCCGGCCACCGGATACCGAGCGGGTACCCCGACGGCCGCCGCCTCTGGCTCTCCTTCGCGGTGAAGAACGGTGCCACCACCGTCTATGAATCGGGCTACTATGACCAGGCCACGGCCACACTCTACAACGATGCCACGAAGAGCGGCTTTGCCCGGGCGCTCGGCTCAGTCGTGGACAAGGCCAACAACGCCGTCATGGTCTACGAGAAGAAGACCGGCAAGGCCAATGGCGACGGCACCTTCGCCATGTCGGTGAGTATCCTCAACGAACAGGTGGTCTTCGATAACCGCATCCCCGCTCTCGGCTACTCCAAGAACGACTACTTTGCCGGCGGGACGAAATTCATCACCTATACCGGCACCAGTGAGCTGGCAGTCAAGCCGGCCGAAGACCCGAATCGCTACCCCGACGGCCAGAACTGGGACGTGGTGACCTACCGGTTCACCGCTGACCCTGGCCTGGCTGCCACCTTCGTGGCCAGAGCGGGGCTTTACTGGCAGACCCACACGCGGGAGCTCATGGAATTCCTGAAGGAGAACGACACCTCCACGCAGGCGCCGGAAGGGCCGCCGAACATTTTCGATCCCAACTATCCGCTCACCCCGAACTACCTCATTGACAAGGTGGGGCGAGCCAACATGACCGACTTGAACGGCAACCCGCTCAGTAACAACTGGGGGGGGATCGCCTATGCCGCCTGGAAGATGACCGGCAAGGGTGACCCCCTGCTCGTGGCCGTGGCCGACACGGCTGCCACGAGACCTGTTGCACCCATTGGGTTGAAGGCGGCGAACCCCGCTTATACCGATCCCACGACGGGGGCCGTCATCAAGGACCCCTTCACCATGGACGTTACCTGGGATCGGGTCGCCGACGCGGAGGGCTACCTCGTGTGGGTCCGCTACGGTGTGGACACGAGCGATCCGGCCCTGGCCACGTCCACCGCCTCCTGGGACAAGCTTGCCATCGTCAGACAGCCGCCGGCTGGTGCCCCTTCCGTCCTTCACGAGGCGCTCAATGTGGCCAAGACCTATCAATACAAGGTCCAGGCGTACAACGGCAGGGGGATGGGGCCAGAATCGGTCGTGGTGGCCGCCCAGACTCCCATCGATCTACCCCTTACGCCCATCAACACGGCGGTGAAGGCACCGGTGGTGCCGGGCGGGGTGACGCTCACCTGGTACGACCAGGCGGATAACGAGCAGGGCTTCGTCATCCAGCGCCAGACGCTCGCTCCCAACGGGGCCAAGGCGCCCTTCGCCGACTACGCCCTCGCCCCGGCCCTGCCGGGCTTCGGCGGCGTCACCTGGACCGACACCGGCGTGGTTCAGGGTGAAACGTATAACTACCAGGTGGCGGCCTACAACCCTTCGGGGCGCTCCACCTTCGACCTTCCCGTCGCCGCCGTGGTC
>DATDMX010000166.1:0-2751 GCA_036518575.1 Geobacteraceae bacterium
GGGGGGGGGGGGGGGGGTGATGGCCTACGCGCCGGCTCTGTTCCTTCTCTATCTCGCTACCGTTGCCGTGGTTGACAATCCGGTTTACTATCTGCCACTATTGTGTTATGCATTAACAGTTTTGGCGTTTGCTTGTGGAGAGGCTTTCGCCGGGGGCGCGTGGCGACTGGCTCCCCGTCTCCTTGCCATCTTCCCCGCGCTTCATCTGGCCTACGGAGCCGGCCTGATTGCCGGATTCATCTCCCCGCGGTTCCGGAGGGAGAGGATGGCCGGCGGTGACGTCAGCATCAGGGTCGTGAAGAAGCTGGGTGAATCCGAGTTCACTGGATGAAGGCGCGCGGCGGGAGAACGTCGTCGGTGCCCCGGATGTCGGCAGCTAAATTCAGTAACGCACGAGGCTGGTAGTGGATCTCAGTATAGTTGTTCCCATCTATAACGAAGAAGAAAACATTCCCCGACTGCATGAGAAAGTGACCACCGCCCTCGCGGCGAGCGGGCTCGTCTACGAGCTCATTCTCGTCGACGACGGATCGTCCGACGATTCTTTCGCGCTTCTCAGAGGGCTTGCCGAAAGTGACGAGCGTGTCAAAGTGATTCGCTTCCGCCGCAACTTCGGCCAGACTGCCGCCATGGCCGCCGGTTTCGATGCCGCCGCCGGTGCGGTCGTCGTCCCCATGGATGGCGATCTGCAGAATGATCCTGAGGACATCCCCCGCATGCTTGCCAAGATAGCGGAAGGCTACGACGTTGTTTCCGGCTGGCGCAAGGACCGCCAGGATACGTTCATCAACCGCAAGCTCCCCTCCATGATTGCCAATGCCCTTATTTCGAAGATGACGGGCGTTCATCTGCACGACTACGGCTGCACCCTCAAGGCCTACCGCAGAGAAGTGCTCGATGGCATCAACCTGTACGGCGAAATGCACCGTTTCGTGCCAGCTCTGGCGTCCCAGGTGGGGGCGAGAGTTGCCGAGTTGCCGGTGAAGCATCATCCCCGGCTCTTCGGCAAGAGCAAGTACGGCATCTCGCGCACGGTACGGGTGGTGCTCGACCTCATGACGGTCAAATTCCTCCTCGCGTATTCCACGAAACCGATTCAATTGTTCGGGAAATGGGGTATCTATACGCTTCTTGCCGGTTGCCTCACCGGTGCGACCACCGTCTACATGAAATTCTTCGAACACATCAACATGAACCGCAACCCTCTCCTTATCCTTACCGCCTTTCTGCTTTTCATGGGGGTGCAATTCATCGTTCTGGGGCTTCTCGGTGAATTGAACGCCCGAACTTACTACGAAGCACAATCGAAGCCGATCTATGTCGTCAGGGAACGGATCAATCTGGATGCGCCGCAAGGCTGACGCAGAGCCCGGATACCCCTGCGGGCATGCACCGACCATGGCTTTTTCTCTGAGGGCCATCACGTTGCGGCAAGGACGGAGACGCTGACGTGGGGAGTACGACTCTGGAAAAGAAGGAGAAGGTTGCCGTTATCGCTCCTTGCCCCTTTTTCATCGATCGCGGCACACCGATCCGGATCAAGCGTCTGGCCACCGCCATGGCCGAGGAGTTCGAGGTCCACGTCATCACCTTCCACCAGGGGAGAAACGGCGATTTCCCCTTTCGGATTCACCGCACGCTCCCCATCCCTCTGCGCATAAAGCGCACGGGCGCCAATTTCGCCAAGTTCTTCTACGATATCCTCCTTCTTTTCACGACGCTGCGAGTGGTGCGCAGGGAGGGCATCAGGGTGATCGACGGGCATCTGCACGAGGGCGCCTTCATCGGCCTGCTCGTGCGCCTTGTTACCGGCTCCCGGGTCATCTACAATGCTCACGGGACATTCGTCAACGAACTCGTCGCCACGGGCGCGCTCGGCAAGGGCTCATGGCTTCTCAGGCCACTGGCGTTCTTCGAAAACTGGGTCGAGGGGCGGGCCGACCGCGTCGTCGCTCAGTCAGTGCTTCGCCGGGACGAGTTTGTCGCCAAGGGGATCGCCGCCGAAAGGATTGCGATCGTTGAGGATGTGCCGGAGCTCGACGACTTCCATCTCGACGACGACCAGGTGGACCGTGACCTCGCGCAACGACTTCGTCCCCACGGCGAAAGACTCCTTATCTATTCCGGCGGGATGGAGACCTATCAGGGCGTCGATTTCCTCATGGCCGCTTTCCGCGAGGTCTGTGCGCTGCGCGACGACGTTCGGCTCGTCCTCTTCGGCCGCCCGCTGGCCGAGTACCGGCAGATGGCGGCCGCCATGGGAGTTGCGGAAAGAGTCTTCTTCGTTGATGACGAACCCTTCGAGCGGCTTCCCCACTATCTCAAGCTGTGCGACATCGGCTTTGCCCTCAGGCTCTACGGCGAAAACGTGCCGGGAAAACTTCCCATTTACATGGCGAGCGCCATCCCGGTTATCGGCACGGACATCAAGGGGATCAACACGGTCCTGTCCCACGACGAAACCGGCGTCCTCGTGGCGCCCGACGACGTACCCGCCCTGACCGAAGCCATCATGCGGCTACTTGACCATCCCGCTGCCGCGAGGCAGCTGGGCGAAGCCGGCCGGCGCGAGGCGTTGCGGCGCTACTCGCCTGAAGACGTACGTCGCGAGCTTGGCAGGGTCTACCGGGAACTCCTCGGCACGCGCGCGGGTGCCACGGGCATGACGAAGGGCGGGGCGATATGACGGGGGCGAACGGACGCACGTTGTGCCACGCCATCGTATTGGTGGCGGCCGTATTCGTGGTATTC
>DATDMX010000167.1:0-6032 GCA_036518575.1 Geobacteraceae bacterium
TGAGCCGCTCGATCTCGGCGACATTTATCGTGAGCGGCAGGTCGCCGGGAAAGATTCCCACGTACGGAGTCACGACGTAGTCGTGGATGGAGTAGACGTCATCGAGTGCGCCGAGGACCGTGACCGCTGCGGGTGCAATCCCCACCTCCTCCCAGGTCTCCCGTAAGGCGGTCTGAAGGAGATCCCCGTCCTCAGGTTGCCGCACACCGCCGGGAAAGGATATTTCCCCGCGGTGATGGTTGAGATGTTCGGTGCGCTTGGTGAAGAGGAGATGGTAGTCACCCTGGCGCTCGAACAGAGGGAGGAGCACGGCCGCCGGTACCGGCCCCGGGGGCATGGGCACCCGCCGATGAGCGGCAAGGGCGGTTCTGATTCTCTCCTTCAGATCCATGATGTCATGGGAGCGGCCGACACCTCAAAGCACCGGTTCGCGTGCCAACCGCTTCAGCTCGGCGATGGTGGTGACGTAATCGGCGCTGCCGAAGACGGCGCTCCCCGCCACGAAGACATCCGCCCCGGCATGGGCAATCGCTGTGATGTTGGACGTCTTGACACCGCCGTCCACCTCCAGCTCAGTCTCCAGGCCCCGCTTGTCGAGCATTGCCCGCAGTGCGTGAATCTTGGGAAGGCAGGCTTCGATGAACGACTGGCCGCCGAAACCGGGATTGACCGTCATGAGAAGCACGAGGTCGAGATCGTCGAGGACATAGTCGAGGGCCGTAAGGGGCGTCGCCGGATTGAGGGATACCCCGGCCCGCTTTCCCAGCGACTTGATGAGTTGGACTGTGCGGTGCAGGTGCAGCGTCGCCTCGGCGTGGACAACGATGATGTCGGCCCCGGCAGCGGCGAAATCCGCCACGTAACGGTCAGGGTCGGCGATCATGAGATGGACATCGAGGGGAAGGTCGGTCACCCGCCGCACCGCCTCCACCACGAGCGGGCCGATGGTGATGTTGGGGACGAAACGGCCGTCCATGACATCCACATGGATATAATCGGCACCCGCCGCCGTCACGGCCCGGACCTCATCACCGAGACGGGCAAAATCGGCCGACAGTATTGATGGGGCTATCTTCTTCATGAAACCTCCAAAAAACAAAACCTATCAACCAGCGATTCGTTTCAGGCGGGCGGCAAAAAAGCCATCCATGCCATGGCGGTGGGGCCAGCTGCGGAAAAACCCCTGCTCTGTGCTGAGATCGGCAAGAAAAGGGAAGAGTTCTCTCACATTTTCTATCACAAAATCCGCATGGTGCGAAAGAAAATCATCCACGACCGCCTCATTTTCCTCCCTCGTGGTGGAGCAGGTGGCATAGAGGAGCACACCCCCCTTCTTCACCACTGCCGCGGCGTTGGCGAGAAGGCTTCGCTGCACCGGCGCAAGCTCGGCGATGGTCTGGGGGCTCTTCCACCACTTTCCCTCGGGGTTGCGCCGCAGCACGCCAAGCCCCGAGCAGGGGGCGTCCACCAGCACCCGGTCAAACTCCCCTGGAGCGAAGGGAAGCGGGCCGCGCGCGCCATCGAGAACCCTGGTAGAGATGATTGTCAGTCCCAGCCGCTCCGCCGTTTCGGCGACGAGGCCGAGCTTTCGTGCCGAGGTGTCGCAGGCAAGAATACTCCCCCGGTTCTCCATAAACTGGCCCAGGTGGGTCGCTTTTCCGCCCGGGGCGGCGCAGAGGTCGAGAAGACGCTCGCCCGGCTGCGGACCGAGGATGAGGCCGGCAAGCTGGGAGGACTCGTCCTGCACCGTGAAAAGCCCCTCGCGGAAACTGGGCAGGGCCGCCACGTGAATCGGACCGCTCACGTGCACAGCATGGGGAGAGTAGAGGCCTGCAGCAGCAGCGACACCTTCGTCGTTCAGTCGGGCGATGAGCCCGTCGCGGTCCGTTTTCAGCGTGTTCACCCGCAGGGTGAGGGGAGCGGGGGCAGCCATGGCCAGGGCGAGCTCTTCGGCCTCCGTCTCCCCCAGTTGCTTGAGCCACGCCTCCGCAAGCCAGCGGGGATGGGAATGGCGGGCGGCGAGATAGCCTGCGGGATCGGCGTCCCGGTCGGGGTAGCGGATGGCGGTGCGCTCCCGGTCGGCCTGGCGCAGTACGGCATTAATGAAGCCGGCTGCCCGGGGAGCAAACTCGTGGGCGAGGGTAACGGTCTCGTTCACCGCTGCGGACACCGGGATGCGGTCGAGGTAGAAGAGCTGGTAGAGGCCGCTGCGCAGAAGGACGAGAACGCTTCGCTCCAGCTTGGCGACCGGACGCCGGGCAAACTGGCCGATGATATGGTCGAGGGTGCCCTGGCGACGAAGCGTGCCGTAGACGAGCTCCGTGAACAGGGCACGGTCGGGGCCCTTGAGGGAACCCCTCGTCAATTCCTGGTTGATGAGGATGTCGGCGTAGGAACGTTCCTTCTCCACGCGGAGAAGAACGGTGTAGGCGGCGCGGCGCGGATTGGCAGGGATCAAGGATATCTCCGTAAGAGTGTGTGACGGCAAAAAGAAAAACGGCGCAGGCCTCAACCTGCGCCGTTTGCATTACGTGAAAGGTGGATCAGCGCGGCCCGTACGCCATCGCCTCCAGCCTTCTCACCCGCTCCTCGATTGGTGGATGGGTGGAGAAAAGCGACATGAGGCCCCCTCCGGTGAGGGGGTTGACGATGAACATGTGGGCCGTGGCCGGATTGGCGTCCATGGGGATCTGGTGGTTCGCCATCTCCAGCTTGCGCAGGGCATTGGCCAGGTAGAGGGGATTGCCCGACATGGTAGCCCCCCCCTTGTCGGCATCGTATTCCCGCGCCCGGGAGATGGCCATCTGGATGAGCATGGCCGCTATGGGAGCGACGATGGCCATGAGAAGCATGCCGAATACTCCCCCCCCTTCCTCATCCCGGTCGCGTCCGCCGCCGAACATGGCGGCCCACTGGGCCATGTGGGCGAGGTAGGTGATGGCGCCGGCGATGGTGGCGGCAATGGTGGAGATGAGGATGTCGCGGTGCCGGACGTGGGAAAGTTCATGGGCCATGACGCCCATGAGCTCGTCACGGGTGAGGATGCGCATGATGCCGGCGGTGGCGGCCACGGCGGCGTGCTCGGGATTTCTGCCGGTGGCAAAGGCGTTTGGGGTCTCCGATGGGATGACATAGACCCGCGGCATGGGCATACCGGCCTGGGCGGCGAGCTGGCGCACGAGTCCGAAAAACTCGGGGTAATCGGTCTCGCTCACCTCCTGGGCACCGTACATGGCCAGTACAATCTTGTCCGAGAACCAGTAGGAGATGAAGTTCATCAGCCCGGCCATAACAAGGGCGAAGGTCATGCCGTGTCGCCCGCCTATGGCTCCTCCGGCCATAACGAGCAGGACGGTCATAAGCGCCATGAGAAAAGTCGTTTTCAGCGTATTCATTGTTTTCCTCTGTTAACTCCTGATGGTTGAAATCGGCGAACCGTCCGGTTCGCCTGACAAATTCAGTATAATCATTGTGAATTGAAACTGCAAGAGGCGGGGCACCTGCTCCCTTGACAACGTCGGACGTGGGGCTAACCTTTCTTGACAGAAGAAATCATCCCGATGGGGAAAAAAGGAGGTTCTCATGGCAGGCATACTGTGGGAAACCGAATTGCAGAAAGCATTGACGCGGGGGCAGGCCGAGAAGAAAACCATCCTCCTCGACTTCTTCAACCCTGGCTGAATCGGCTGCAAACAAATGGATGCAGTTACGTATCCACATGAAAAAGTTATTGATTTTATCGCCGAAAAAATTGTACCGTTGCGTGTGCCGGCCGACGCCCAGCCCCTGGCGAGCGACTTCAAGGTGACCTGGACACCGACGCTCGTCACCCTTGATTTCTATGGCAAGGAGCACCACCGCACCGTCGGCTACCTCCCGCCTGAGGAGCTGATCGCCTCACTTCTTCTGGGCATGGCGAAGACCGATTTTGACTTCAACCAGTTTAACGATGCCATCATTTATCTCGACCGCCTTCTTGCCGACTACCCTCGCAGCGCCGCGGCTCCCGAGGCTGTCTACCTCCGGGGCGTTTCCCGCTACAAGGCATCCCATGACGCCAAGCCGCTCAAGGAGGCGTATGAAAAACTCCATGCCGATTATCCGACGAGCGAGTGGGCTCACCGTGCCGAGCCTTACAGCCTGTTGTAGGGGAGAGGCACCGACCGTCGTCTGATGTAAAGGGGGGCTTCCTGCCCCCCTTTTTTCGTCCGCCGCCCTAGCAGGCTGTTGAAAAACGTCATGAGGAGGCCGGGATGCACGACGCAAGCGAGCGAGAAGGCGAGGCGTACCGGTTGGTACGTTGAACTTTCAAGCAAGCGGCAACACCGCAGACCGGCCCCACAATAGTTTTTCAACAGCCTGCTCAAGGAGACATCGTGGACCACCTCCTGTGGACAATTCTCATTGCGGCAACTGCGGCCTCTTCCCTGGGCTCGGCCGGCCACGCCCTCATCTGGAAGCGTGACCCCCGCTCCGCGCTGGGGTGGATCACCATCTGCCTCACTCTTCCCCTCGCCGGACCGCTCCTCTACTGGAGCATGGGAGTTAACCGCATCCGCCGCACCGCCCAGCAGTGGTACGAAACCGGTCGCCGGCTGGAAGGCCGCGAAGCGTTTTCCGTCAGGCAGCTACCGGCCCCGCCCGACCTTCCTGCGCACGTCGTGCACCTCAAGGAGCTGCGCGCCCTCGCTGACCGGGTCGCGAGCACCCAACTCGTGCCGGGCAACCGCATCACTCCCCTGAGAAACGGCGAACAGGCCTACCCGGCCATGCTCTCCGCCATCGATGGGGCGAAGCACTCCATCAATCTCTCCACCTACATCTTTGACAGCGACGAGGTGGGGCGGCGTTTTGTGGCGGCACTTCGCGCGGCGGCCGAGCGAGGCGTTGAAGTCAGGGTCATCATTGACTGTCTTGGCGAAAAGTACACCTATCCTTTTGCCCGCCGCCTCTTCCGTGGCTCGCGCGTCAAGGTGGGCGGATTTCTCCCGCTACGGCAAGGCATCTACGTGAACCTCCGCAATCATCGCAAGGTCATGGTAGTGGACGGCGAGAAGGGGTTTACCGGCGGCATGAACATCGGTCGGCGCCATCTCGTGGAACGTACGCCGCCGCCCCCCCTCGTGAAGGACCTCCATTTTGCCGTGACAGGGCCCGCCGTGGCCGACCTGCAGCGGGTATTCCTCGAAGACTGGCATTTCGTCACGGGCGAGCTCGCCAATGACGACCGCTTCTTCCCCCCCCCCTGCCCCGGCCGGGGACGCACTGGCACGGGTTATCAGTGACGGCCCGGACAAGGAGATGCGAAAACTCCACTGGATCATCATGGGGGCTCTTGCCTGCGCGCAGAGGGAAGTGGCGATCATGACCCCCTATTTCATCCCCGACCGCCCCCTCGTGGCTGCGCTTGTCACGGCGGCGCTACGCGACGTAAAAGTGACCCTGGTTCTTCCTGCCAAAAACAATCTTCCCTACGTGCACTGGGCAACCCGTGCCTACCTTTGGGAACTTCTCCAGCAGGGCATCCGGGTGTACTACCAGCCTCCCCCCTTCGTCCACACCAAGATGCTCCTCGTGGACGGCGTCTGGAGCCTTATTGGTTCGGCCAACCTCGACCCGAGAAGCCTGAGGCTCAATTTCGAGCTCAATATGGAAGTGTATGATGCCCCCTTCTGCCACGAGTTGAACGCCGAGTTCAACACTACCGTTCTCGCCTCGCGCGAAGTAACCCTGGAGGAAATGGACGCCCGAAGCCTCCCGGAAAAACTGCGTGACGGTGCCGCCAAGCTCTTCTCTCCCTATCTTTGATCCACCAGTCCAGCCGCGGATCAGGCACAAAAAAAACCCCGGAGGCCACTCCGGGGCTTTTTTGAAGTCAAGATCGCTAGAGTGAGGCTACAACTCTCCTCCCCTAGCCCTAACCCATACTATCACCTCCTCCCGTTTTCGACGCTGACTCTTCCCAGCCGTCCCCATCCGGTCGGTAATCTCCGGATGGGGACGGGCTAAGTCGGATCAGCCTCATCACGGTC